>CABVAD010000054.1 GCA_902496265.1 uncultured Oscillospiraceae bacterium | reverse complement strand
AAGAAAAAGGAGATTAATATGTTAGAATTAACCGATTATCCGAACACGGGACAGGTTCGGATTTTTGATATTGAGGCAATTTCATTGCCTATTGTTTATAATAAGTACGGAGACCACGATCCGAACGGAATGATGTATGTATTAAAAAAGGATTCTAAGAGAATACAGAAAAAAGCAAGGGAATTATTTGAACTGCCCGTACCTCAGCCATGCGAGGAGGTTCAGCCTTTAGTTATCAGGGCGAATGTCGGCGATACGGTTCAAATCAATTTTGAAAATAAGCTCGGCAGACGGGCATCTATACACGTCGAGGGACTTTCCTATAATGTGCTGAACTCAGACGGCGCAAACGTAGGCTATAATCCCGACACCACAACCGACCGCTTTATTTGCTATGTCTGGTATGCGGATAAAGAGGGGGTTTATCTGTTTTCGGATATGGCGGACACCAGAAGCAACGAGCAGGGTACTAACGTACACGGTCTGTTCGGCGCTATCATAGTTGAGGCGGCGGGTTCTTCGTGGCTTGACCCCGTGACGGGAAAGCCGATAGAAAGCGGTCTGTTTGCGGATATTTACCACCCCGCAAAGCCCGCCTTCCGCGAATACGTTGTTTTCTTTCACGATGAGCTTGAAATTAAGAACAAGGAGGGCAAACCGCCTGTCGACCCGCACACGGGACTGCCTAACGGGACAACGGCGATAAGCTATCGTTCGGAGCCTATGCGTAACCGTCTGCCCCTTGACCATCACGCCGAGCATTCAGACACGGCGGAGGATATTTCAATGAGCTCCTGGGCCTACGGCGACCCCGCCCCTCCGATTTTAAGGGCATATGTGGGCGACCCCTCGAAAATACGGTTAATACACGGCGGAGTCAAGGAAACCCACGTTTTTCATCTTCACAACCACCAATGGCGGCTTGAACCTGACGACCCCAAATCCACGATTATCGATTCAATCTCAATAAATCCCCAGGAATGTTACACGCTGGATATTTTATACGGCGCGGGCAGTCTTAACGGAATGATAGGCGACGCGATTTTTCATTGCCACCTCTATCCCCATTTTCACGAGGGAATGTGGACTCTCTGGCGTGTCTTCGACCGCTTGGAAGACGGCGGCGGACATTATCCCGACGGAACGCCCATTAAGGCGCTTATGCCCCTTCGCGACCGTCCGCTCCCGCCGAAAAAGGACAGACTGCACCCCGGTTATCCCAACTTTATTAAGGGGCGCTTCGGTGAAGAACCGTTACAGCCGCCCCTCGGAATCCTTACCGAAGACGGAGAAAACAAAATAAATCCGACACCGACCGAGAGGGCGAATTTCGTAAATAACTTTGCTCCCGGTGCTTTATACACCGACACCTGTCCCTGCTGTACGGATAAAAATATCAAGGTTTTTGAAATCGCGGCGGTACAGGCAAAGCTTATTTACAACCGCTACGGCTGGCACGACCCGCAGGGACGCTTCTTCGTTTTAAAGGAGGAGATTGAAAAGGAGGGCACGCTGGATAATTATTTAAGAAAGGTGGAATCGGGCAAAATCCGCCCCGAGCCGTTAGTCATACGCGTTAATGCGGGCGACTGCATAGAAATACGCCTTACCAATTTTTTGCCCGAATTTATCGGCGGCAATGAATTTCAGCTTAAAACCCTTACCGATATTGTGGGTTATCATATTCATTTGGTGAAATTTGATACTATCGTATCCGACGGCGCGGCAAACGGCTGAAAAATATCGCGGGCGCAAGGAAGTGCGAAACCCTGATTGAGCGCTTCTTTGCAAATGAAGAACTTAACACCGTTTTCTTCCACGACCATCTCTTTGCAAATATGCACCAACAGCACGGTATGTTCGGCGCTCTTATTGTAGAGCCCGCGGGCTCTGTATTTCTTGACCCAAAAACAGGCAAGGAGCTAAGGTGCGGCACAAAAGCAGTCATACGCACGGCGGACGGCAAATCCTTCCGCGAGTTTCACTATTCCTGCACGATTTTGCCCTGCTGTTCGATAAGGACGGCAAGCCGCTTAATCCCCCCGAGCATCCCGGGTCTGACGACGACCCCGGCGTTATGGGTATTAATTACCGCTGTGCGCCGATGCGGGAAAGACTAAAATACCGTAACGATCCCGCCCATATTTTCAGTTCCTTTGTCTACGGCGATCCTGATACGCCGATTCTCGAAACCTACCCGGGTGATCCCATACGCATACGGTTATTAGACGGCGCTCACGAGGAACAGCACGTATTCAATATTGAGGGAATGGACTGGAGAAAGGAAATAACCGACCCTGTTTCTCCCCTTGTGCAGTCACAGACAATTGGTATTTCCGAAGTCTTTAATATTCAGATTGATAAGCCCTACGCGGCGGGGGATTATCTGTATTACTCGGGCGGAATAGACGATTTGTGGCTGGGGCTGTGGGGAATTATCCGCGCTTATTCCGAACCCCGCAAGGGGCTTTTACCGCTTTGCGGTATGAAACCCTCCCTGCCTCCTCAGTCACCGCCCAAGGGCGCGGTTATACGCCGCTTTGAAATCGCCGCGATTCAGAAAAACCTTATTTATAATTCCTACGGCGACCACGACCCCGAGGGGCTGATTTTCGTGCCGCTCGAGCAGGCGCGAGATATTATGTGCGGCAAAAAGAAGCCTGTACCCCTTATTTTGCGAGCCAACGCGGGGGATTGGATTGAGGTAACCCTACACAATCTTTTTGACCCCGAAAAGCCGATAAAATATAACGATTACCCCTCGGTGCCGCTTGACTATCCGCATAAGCCCTCCAACCGAGTGTCGCTTAGTCCCCAGTTTTTAAAATACAATCCCGTCACGTCCTCGGGCGTAAACGTGGGTTATAACGCGGTGGAACAGACGGTCGGACCTAAAGAATGTATTAAGTATCTCTGGCACGCCGATAAGGAATACGGAACTGTTTTGTTAAGCTCCTTCGGCGATCTTCGCAATCACCGACATCACGGACTGTTCGGAGCGATTATAATTGAGCCGACCGATGCTAAATATTACAGCGGGGTTCGTCCCGTACGCGAAAATCACAGGGAAACCGCCGTTATCACAGCGCCGGGTACGGAAGCCTTCAGAGAATTTGTCCTGTTTGCTCACAACGGAATCCGTCTTCTCGATAAGGACGGCGAAGTGATTAAAACCACCGAGCAGGATATGGAGGACGGTGAAGGCGGTCATGGGGCGCCCGACCACGAGGATACGGGAGAAAAGGGCTACAATTACCGCTCGGAGCGTTTCTTTAACCGCCTTAAGCGCGTTCCGATAATTTCAAAGGTATTCGATTCAAAAACCCACGGCGATCCCGCAACCCCCGTTTTCCGCTCATATGTCGGCGAGCGGGTAATAATCCGCCTGCTTATGCCCGCGGATAAGCCGAGAAATATCAGCTTCCTTATACACGGGCACAACTGGAGAGCGCAGCCCGACGACCCCTTTACCCGTATTATTCCCGTTCAGGGCGCGGTAAGCGTCGGCAACGTATTCAATATTGAGCCTGAACCCACAAAATGCGCGGGAGATTATCTGTATCGCTCGGGTTCACTCAGATGGGACGTGGAATCCGGTATGTGGGGCATATTGCGGGTATCAAGCCGCAACATTAAATGCCGCTGTGAGAGCATTTGCCGAAGCGTAAAGCAGTGGTGGGAGAAAAAATGGTACGAAAAGTAGCCTGACGTGAGCGTTTAAATACGCCAAGGTAACCGCAAAGCATTTTTTCTACCGTACCGATACAGTCAAATGCCCCGACACGCAAACGCGCAGTCGGGGCACTTCTTATTTTAGTTTATTCGGTTCTCATTCTGAGCATCGCGCCCGATTTTACGGGACGGCAAAAGGGAATTTTAATTTTCATCATCGGGCGGGGCGCTGAGTCTATCAAATTACCCTCTATATCGTAAAGCTCGCTTGCACGTACGGTAAAGGGAGGAGCTTTCGGCTCTAAGCAGTCAAGCTCCTGTCCCCGCAAAAACTTGTTTTTAAGGGTGGCAATAATAAAGCCGTCACGGTAGCCGTCAACCGTCGCCGCTACCGAGTAATCCCTTATATAGCCCGCGTTCCCGTAGGTCTGGGCGTTTTTCGGCGTGCCGAAATAAAAGCCCGTCGAATAGGTGCGGTGGCTTATTTTGTTAAGCTCGTCCGAAACCCAAGCGGGCAACTCCCAATTTTCGCCGCAGTCCTTTAGGCTGTCAAGCGCACCGCGGTAGGCGTTGGCAGTCACCGCAACGTAATAGTGGGATTTCGCCCTGCCCTCAATCTTTATGCTGTCTATCCCGCTTCTCGCCATTTTGTCAATATGCTCTGCCATACAGAGGTCATTGGCGTTCAGAATGTAGGTGCCCTTGTCGGTCTCGGTAATGTCGAAATACTGACCATCCCGCTTTTCCTCCATAAGGGAATAGCTCCATCGGCAGGGCTGGGCGCAGTCGCCGCGGTTGGAATCTCTGCCCGTCATATAGCTTGATAAAAGGCATCTTGCCGAAAAGGAAACGCACATAGCGCCGTGGGCGAAGGCTTCAATTTCAAGGTCCTTTGGGGTTTTAGCTCTGATTTCCGCAATCTCACTGAGGGACAGCTCACGCGCAAGTACCACCCGCTTTGCACCCAAATTGTAAAAGGCGTTGGCGGTCTCGTAATTGCATATGCCCGACTGCACCGAGGCGTGAAGCTCCAAACGCGGAGCGTATTTTTTAATAAGCCCTATCGTGCCTAAATCGGCGGCGATAACCGCGTCCGCACCTAATGAGTCGATAAGCTCCAAAAAGGCGGGCAGGCGCGGAATTTCCTCGTTGTGGGGAATGGTGTTGCAGGCAATATGCACCTTAACACCGTTTTTGTGGGCGTATTCAATGCCCTCTTTTAAATCCTCTTCCCCGAAGTTATTAGCGGCGGTGCGCATACCGAACTCCTCGCCCGCAAGGTAAACCGCGTCCGCGCCGTAATCCACGGCGGCTTTGAGCCGTGTTAAATCCCCCGCGGGGCATAACAGCTCGGGTATTTTAATATCAGTCTTCATAAATCCAGTTCTTTGCCGCCTTAAGCCTTGCTATGGTCGAGTTATGCTCGGATAAGGTCTTGTTGTAGTAAAATTTCATTGACGCGTCGGTTACAAAATAGTAGTAATCGAAATTTTCCGTAGGCTCAGCCGACGCCTTTATCGAATTAAGACTCGGCGAGCAGAGAGGTCCCGGCGGAAGCCCCGCCGCTTCATAGGTGTTGTACCTGCCGTTTCCGTATGGGTATTTCCTTGTCGGAGACGAGCCTAAGGTTGAAAACCCGTCGCTTTTTAAACGGTTGAAGAATACCGCCGCTACATTTGCCATTTCATCAGGACTGCCGCCCGCTTCTAACTCTACAATAGAAGCCATAGTCATAATTTCGTGAAGCGTATAGCCGCTGTCTGAAATCTTTTTGCACAGCGTGCTGTCAAGCTTTTCATCAAGGGTTTTCAGCATTTTGTCAATCGCTAAATGGGCGCACTCCTTGGAATCAAAATTATAAAAATCGTAGGAATCGGGGAAAAGATAGCCCTCTAAGCGGTAATAAACCTTTTCCTCTGGTATCTCCTTTACAAAATCATAGTCAAATTCGCCGGTTTGTACCTCGCTTAAAAAATCGGACTTCGTGCAAACTCCCTTTTCCTCAAGAATTTTCGCAATATCGTCTACAGAGGACATTTCGGGTATAGTTACATGAACGCTCTGCGCCTTTGCGCCCTCCTCGATAAGCATAACCGACAGCGCTTCGTAGCCCGCCTCGTTATTAAAGGTGTAAACGCCGTATTTGAACTGACCGTCGTAATGCTTGAGCTTTGCGTACATTCTGAAAAGGAAGGGTATTTTAACCGCGCCGCAGTCCTTTAACTCCTCGGCAATCTGCTTTGTACCCATTCCCTGCTCAATTTCAACAGTACATTCCGTTCCTCTGCCGAAGCCTATGCCCATATAGTCTGCACCCGCGTAGATAACCCCGAACGCAAGCCCGACAGATACAATTATTATGCAAAGCACCCATATTAGGGTTTTAACAAGGCTGTGACCGTCCGAGTGCTTACTGCCCTTTCCTTTCGGATTGTCCGACCCGGAGTTTTCATCAATTTCAAAGCCCCTGCCTATCACAAAATCGTCGTCCGAAGCATTTTTAAAATCGCCGTTTTCCCGAGGATTTTCGTTAAAGCTGTTACCTTCCATTCCTTATCTCCTATTTATTATACTTCATACTTTTTTTAAGGGCGTCCGCGCCCTCTTTGTCACCTGTCAGCTCGCTTAAAAGCCTGAAGCCGAAATCAAACGCCGCTCCCGCGCCGCAGGCGGTGGTTGTTTTGCCGTCTGTCACAACAGGAATGTCTAAAAATTCCGCGCCGTCAAGCTCCTTTTCAAAGCCGGGAAAGCAGGTGGCTTTTTTACCCCTTAAAAGTCCCTTGTGACCGAGTATTGAGGGCGCGGCGCAGATAGCGCCTATATAAAGTCCGTTTTCCGTCGCAAAGTCGATAAAACGCTGAACAACGCCGCTTTTTTCAAGATTAAGCGTTCCGGGCATACCGCCGGGAAGAATTATTCCCTCAAGTCCGTCTGTTACCGCCTCTTGAGCTGTAATATCGCAGACAACGGGGATTTTGTGAGAGCCGACGGCGGTTTTTCCGCCTACGCCCACCGTTTTAACATCGCACCCGCCCCGCCTTAAAATATCTACGGGAGCTAACGCCTCGATTTCCTCAAAGCCGTCGCTTAAGAATACATAAATCATAACGCCCGCTCCTTATTGCTTTTTAAGGCTTTTATAAAATTCCCGCACTTCCTCGGGTTTTCCGCAGGACATCTTACCCTCCGAGCAACCGCCCCTTAAGCAGGACGGCCCCGCATTTTTAAAGAGGTTGGGCGCAACCTCGCTTACAAGGGCTAACATCTGGTTTGCAACGTCCTGTATCTCCCATTGGGCGCGGCGGCAGCACCGCACCTTAAAGAAATTCATCAGCGAGCGGGCGTTCATTGTAAGCACCATTTGGGTCTCGCAGGCGTTTGGCAGAACAAAGCGCGCGTCCTCGATAGCCTTTTTCTCGGCAAGGCGGGTTGCGGTCTTTTCATCCTTGCCCTCGGCTAAAAAGGTCTTTATATGCTTTTCCTTTAATATGGCGGCAAGGCGGTCGTAACGTTCCTGATCCTCCGCCATTATCCCGTCATATATGCGTTTTGCTTCCTCGTCCTCGGCAATTTCGGGCGGGGTGACATAACAGAAGTTACCTTCCCTTACATACCGCTGGCTTTTGACCGAAAAGGACGCCATTCTGTGCCTTGTAATCTGGGCTAAAAGCGAGCGTGAGACCCCCTCGATTCCAAAGGTGAAGCTTGCGTGCTCGATAGGGCTTTCGTGACCTATCTCCGAAAGCATTTCCACAAAGGACGCCGCCTTTTCATCTGTCAAATTGTCATTTAAACTGTTTATGTCGGAACTGCTGTAACAAAGCTTTGCCGCCGCCGCAACCGTATGCTCAGGGTTCGGCGTGTGGGCTAAAAGAATAACGTTTGCCATTTTTTCGTCTCCGTTTCTTATGTTGTATTAATTATATCAAACAGTGTATAT
>CABVAD010000053.1 GCA_902496265.1 uncultured Oscillospiraceae bacterium | reverse complement strand
TATGAATTGCACACAAGTGTGTTTTATAATATTTCGGAATATAAGGAACGCTTACGTCATAGACAAGCTCCCTGTACGGCTCGTCTGAAATTATATATATTTCCCTGCCGTATTCCTCCTGTTTTTTATAAAGCAAATAGGCAAGCTTACTTATTGTTTCCTCAGAAAAAACCGCGCCTGTCGGGTTGTTAGGGGAATTAACGATTACCGCCTTGGTTTTAGCGGTGACGGCTTTTTCGAGCGCGTCAAGATCAATCTGAAAATCGCCCTCTCTGCATAACACCTCAACAAGCTTTCCTCCTGCCTTTTCGACAAAAACGCGGTATTCAGGGAAAAAGGGAGCAAAAACTATAACCTCGTCCCCCGCGTTTACAAGGGCGTTAAGGCTTATTGTAAGGGAAGCCGCCGCGCCGCAGGTCATATAAATAAGGTTAGGGTCTGACCTAAAATCAAATGCACTCTCAATATGCTTTGCTATCGCGCTTCTGACACAAAAATCGCCCTGAGCGGAGGTGTAACCGTGAAGCGCGACGGGGTCTATTTCCTTTATTAATCGCTCCATAGTGTCGGTAACCTTTTTAGGAGTAGGCACACTCGGATTGCCGATAGAAAAATCAAAAACATTTTCCGTCCCTATTTCGGATTTTCTCAATTTCGCATATTCAAAAATTTCGCGGATAACCGAGCGCTTTTTGCCAAGCCCCGCCATTTTTTCGTTTATCATCATTTCACCTGTTTTCAAAATATAAGCCCGCAACACTCACTGCAAAAAAGCACGAGCGATTGCGGGCTGTCCGTACAATAAATAAAGACTAAGCTTTATGGGCGCACAGGCAGTCCGTCTTATAGTAATAAAATCGATAAGCTATGTAACCGAACATACTGTCCACCCTTTCTTATTAAATCCGAAGATTATTTTAACCTATTTTTTCCCTTTTGTCAAGAGATAAAGCAAAATTTCTTTATCGATTTAAAGCTTTAAACCGATAAACTCACTCTACAACCAATTCCTTTATGGAACGGAGCTGATAATCGACGTTTTTAAGCAGGTCGGGTCTTTTAAGCGCGACCGCCGCACCCTTTACAACGCTGTGGGAGGGGTCGTCAAGCTGATGCACCTCAATGCCGAGGTATTCTTGAAGCTTTGCCGCCAGACCGTTTAACTGCGAGCCGCCGCCCGTTAAGTACATACCGTCCTCCGTAATATCCGCCACCAAATCGGGGTCGGTGCGGTTAAGCACCTGACGGATAGCGTTGCAAATCGTATCCACGGTTTCAAAAATCGCCTCGTAGACCTCGCCGGAGGAGATTTCAAAGCTTTCAGGCAGACCCGAAAAAACATTTCTTCCCTTTGCGACTATCGCAACCTCTATATCCCGCTTTACAGCCGAGCCGATCTTTATTTTGATCATTTCAGCGGTAAGAGGTCCTATTTCAACATTATATTCCTTACGGATATATCTTATAATCTGCATATCAATGTCCGAGGAGGCGGTTTTAAAGGATTCGCAAACCGCAATTCCTCCAAGAGAAATAACGGCAATATCGGTTGTACCCGCGCCTATATCGACAATAAGCGTGCCGCGCGGCTTTGAAAAATCAAGTCCCAAGCCGAACGCCACCGCAAGCGGACCTTCGATTACCGAGACATTGCGCCCTCCCGCCGATTCCACAACGTTGGAAAGGGAGTGGTGCTGTAATTCCGTAAGTCCCGCGGGCAGGGTCGCCATAATGCGGGGGCGCATAATACGGCTTCCGAAAGCCTGCTGCATATAGTTTTTAAGCATTATTTCGGCAATATCGTAGTCCGAAATAACACCGCGCTCAATAGGCGAAACGCTGACAAGACTTTCGGGCGTTCTGCCTATCGTTTGCTTTGCCTTTTCGCCGAAGTATACAGGCTCCCAGGTTTCACTGTCCACCGTCACAACGTTCGGGAGTTCAAGCACAACCTTAGAGCTTGAAAAAATAACCGTTTTTGATGATCCTAAATCTATTCCTATATCGGTAGCCATAGCTGTCCTTTCAATTGCTTTGATATATGCATTATATCATTGTTTTTTAATTTTTACCAGTATTATTTTCTTCCTGTTTTTTCTTTCGTCTGCTTATAAGCGCCGTAACGCAGTAAACGCCGTCCGCACCCGCCGAAAACAGTTGCTTTGCACACTCGTCAAGGGTTGCGCCCGTTGTCTTTATATCGTCGACAAGCAAAAGCGTTTTACCGCCTGCGTCGGCTTTGGCGGAATAACGCCCCTTGACATTTTGAAAACGCTCCTTACCGAATAAATCGTGCTGTCTTTTCCCCGCCTTTAAGGTCACAAGCGTCTCAGCAAGCGGAATGTTAAGAATGTCGCTGATTTTCTCGGCTAACACACGGCTTTGGTTGAAGCCGCGCTTTAAGAAGCGAAGCCTATGCATCGGCACAAAGGTTACCGCGTCAAAGCGTATGTCGCGGTACTCGTTTTTGACGCAGAACGCCATTTGCTCGGCAAAATAGTCGGCGTTGCCCATTTTTCTTCGGAATTTAAAGGCGTAAACCCCAAGCTTTGCAGTATCCTTGTTTTCAAAGGGAGCAATTAAGCCGTCAAAATGAAAAACGCGGTATCTGCAATCACAGCCGGGTTTTTCCGTTCCGCAGCGAATACAGCGCTTCATAGGGTCAAACCGCACCAGCATTTCGCGGCAGTAATCGCAAAGCGGTTCGCCGTCTGCTGTAATTTCTCCGCAGGCGGCGCAGGTTTTCGGGAAAAACGCCTCCTTAATAAGGCTGATTAATGCTTTCATAGGCGCTGTCTTCCTTTAAAAACTGCTTAAGCATAGTGTATCTCAGGGTTTTGCGGTCGTTTGACACCATATCCGTCCAAACCGTCTCGCTGCCGACCGCGACAAGCAGCTTTTTAGCCCTCGTCACGGCGGTATAGAGCAGATTGCGGTATTTAAGCCTTGCGGGAATCTCGAATAGCGGAAGCACAACGCAAGTATACTCGCTCCCCTGACTTTTGTGTACCGTAACCGCGTAGGCAAGCTCCAGCTGACCCAAATCCTCCGAAAAATATGTAACAACCCTGTCGTCAAAGCGCACCTTTAAGACCCCGCCGCGCTTGTCAATATCGGTGATAAACCCAACGTCACCGTTAAAGACCCCGGTGCCGTATTCACCGTTATCCCGCCTGTACTGTAAATCATAGTTATTCTTTATCTGCATAACCTTGTCGCCCTCACGCAGGTATATCCCCTTAAACGCGAGCTGAGTCCTGCCCGAGGTGTTGGGATTAAGTGCGCTTTGCAGGATATTGTTAAGGTTAACAGTGCCAGTTTCCATCATTCTTGAGGGACAAAGCACCTGAATATCGCTTATCGGGTCGAAGCCGTACGCCGCGGGAAGGCGCTCGGACACAAGCTCCAGAACCGTTCGGCTGACCGAATACCTGTCCTGCCGTCTTAAGAAAAAGCAGTCCGACTCCTTTGACGAAAAATCAGGGCTTTCGCCGTTTATAATCGCGTGGGCGTTTGTAATAATGCGGCTTTTTCCCGCCTGTCTGAAGACCTTTTTAAGGCAGATTGACGGGAAAATATCGGAGGAAAGAATATCATTAAGCACATTTCCCGCGCCGACAGCGGGCAGTTGGTCGGAATCACCCACCAAAATAATGCGGCAGGAAAGCCGTAATGCCTTTAAAAGACTGTCGAAAAGGAGCGCGTCTATCATAGAAGCCTCGTCGACTATAATAACGTCGCAGTTAAGCGGATTTTTCTCGTTTCGGGAAAACTGCTTTGAGTCCCCGTCGGTCCACTCAACCTCCAAAAGGCGGTGGATTGTTTTAGCCTCTCTGCCTGTAAGCTCGGTCATACGCTTTGCCGCCCTGCCTGTCGGAGCGGCAAGCTCCAGTTCAAGATTACGGTTTTCAAACAGGTTTATTATGGCGTTGAGGGTTGTGGTTTTTCCCGTGCCCGGACCGCCCGTTAAAATTAGTATTCCGCTTGAAAACGCCTCAAAAATCGCCTGCTTCTGCAAATCCTCGAACTCTATTCCGAGCCGGCGCTCAACGCTTTCAATTTCAAGCGCGTCAACCGTGACCGCTCTGTCTATGTACCTTTTCACCGAAACAAGGCGGGCGGCAATATGCTCCTCCGCCGAATAATATTCGGGAATTGAAAGATACTCCGTGCCGCAGACGGTTTTGGATTTTATCCTGAAGCACTCGGTGAGTCGGTCACAGCACTCTTCAACGGTATCTCTGTTACATTCAAGCAGCTTTACCGCCACCTCGCAAAGCTTTCCGCGCGGCAGGCAGGTGTGACCGTTCGCAAGGTTTTTTCTAAGGACGTATTCGACGCCCGCGGAAACCCTTAGCTCGCTGTTTTTATCAAAGGATAAATCCTCCGCAATATCCTCCGCCGTCTCAAAGCGGAAATCGATTCCCTCCTCGCAGAGAGCGTAAGGGTTGCTTTTGATTATATCGGTGGATTTTTCGCCGAAGCGGCGGTATATGGCAAGGCATTTATCGGGACTCGCTCCGTACCGTGACAGCATCATCATAATGTCCCTTACACCGTACTGCTTCTGATATTCTTCCGAAACCGACTTAGCCTTAGCAAGGGTTATGCCCTTAACTGTTGCTAAATCCTGCGGTCTGTTTTGTATTACGTCAAGAGAGTCCGCGCCGAATTTTTCCACAATTTTCTGCGCCGTTGCAGGGCCTATGCCCTTAATCGCGCCCGAGGAGAGATAACGCAAAATCGCCGCCGCGTTTTGCGGAGTTTTTCTCTCGAAGCGTTCCGCCTTAAACTGCTCACCGTAGGAGGGGTGGACGGTATATCCGCCGCAAAACGCCGCCTCGTCTCCCTCAGTAAGGAAGGGCATAATCCCAACCACCGTTAAGCTTTTGCCCTCGGAACGCACCTCCGCCACGGTGTAGCTGTTGCTTTCGTTGCGGTATGTGATTCTTTCAACCGTTCCTTTAATCTCTTTAACCGTATCCGTTAAAGCTTCCTCCATATTAAGCGAATTACTCCCTCCTCTTTTATTTCGCGGGCTTTATCCTGTCACTTAGCTCATTCGGCATACAGTAATCCACGCCGTTTTTTTTCGCTATATAGCGGCAGGCTTTATCGCTTTTTTCGTCAAGTCCGTTGTTGACCGCGACTATATAATCGGAATAGGCTTCTCCCAGCCATCTTCTCTGCTCGACCGCGAAGCTTAACTGCTGCTCGGCGTCCTCGCCCGACAAAAAAACGACCGAATATGTAATCGCTTTGCGGCGCGGTGCCGTAATACGAAGATTAATACCGTGCAGCAGCTCAGCCAGCCCCAGCACCGAAAGACAAAGAACGGCGGCAGCCGCAATATACTTGATTATCATATTTTTCACCCCGATATTATTATATTCGGAAAGTGAAAAAATGCTAAAATAAAGGGCTGTTTAAGCCCTTTATTACCTTATTTTAACCGTTGTACTGTATACCCCTACCTGCCAGACGTTATTATATGAATCCGACCTAATAGCCGCGGAAACCGTGTGTTCTCCCGCCGCCTTATCGGACAAATCGACCAAAGCGTAAAGCATATTATCCTTTAGCTTTGCGATAACATCCTTAGGACCACAGATTTTTACATTTCTTATAACAGTATCGCTCGTAGCCTTAAGCCCCGCCGAGAGTCCTTTAAAGCGAACACTCGAAACCGTAAAGGTTTTTTCCGCATAGCCCGAGGTGTTAACCGTAACGGTAAAATGCTCAATGGCATCAAGCAGTCTTACCCCGTCGGGAAGCTTGGGCGATACGTCGAATTTATTTGACGAAACCGAAACCGAGGTAATGTCGATTGCCGATAGGGCGACCTGCTTTATTTTATCAATAGCCTCGGGTGTGCCGATAACCGTAACCGTCTGATGATCGACACTGTAGGCTATACTGCTCTTTTTGAAACCGTCGGGCAGGTTTGTAAAGTCCGCGACCACGGGAACGGTAGCGCGCTTGGATATCGGCACGGTAACCTTTACCGCGTTTTCGCTAAGTGTAAGATTGGTCATATCAATAGCCTCGCCCTGCTCGTCATAAAGACGTATCTCTGCGTCATATGTCGCGCTTTCGCTCAGAGTCTTATTGACCGCGGCATAGGCTTCAACGGTAGCTATCCTGTTAATAACCGTGCGCGGACCTTTAATTGTTATCGTATCGCTTTCAGTTCCGCTTACCACCGCCGTTTCGGCAATTAGCCCCTCGGTTGCGCTCGCCCCCTCGGCGCGCGCCTTTACGGTAAATTCCTTGGTATCAACATAATCGAAATCGACATTTACGGTCGACGGCGATATGCTTATAAATTCATAATCCGAGACCGCCGTGTTCTTTCCGCCCGAAACCTCAAGCTGATATTCGCCTGGGGCGTTAATAGCCGCGGCGGAGGCGTATACATAAAAATCCCCCGACTGCAGGGCGGAAACAACATAGCTCGGTCCCTTTATGGTAACGGTGAATTTTTGAGAGGAAATATCCCCTATAATTTCCATACCGTTTTCTGAAACAAAGGTGTTTTCAAGGTTGATGTTTACGGGAATATCCGTAAAGGTTCGCTCAATATCGGGATTCTGCTTAATCATAATCACAAGCCACAAAGCAAATGCGGTTATAAGCGAAAGCGGAATTGTAAACCGCTTGTTGTAAAGCAGCTTTTTTAATGAAAATTTAGCGGGAAGGTTTATTTTCCGTTTCATCTTCCTTGGCAGCGTCCTTTCCGTGTGCTTTTTTAAAGGGGTTGAGACGCTTAACCGCCGCCGCAACCGCGTTTTCGCTTTCTTTATTTTCGTCGCTGATAAGAAGCTTGCGAAGCTCCTCCGCGGCGGAAATTCCGTTGTAATTCCTCGTTATTTTCCCGTTTGAAACAATCGAAATGTTGCCCGTTTCCTCCGATACTACCAAAACTACCGCGTCGGAATTTTCTGTCATACCGATTGCCGCTCTGTGGCGGGTGCCGAGCTGTGAGGAAATATCCTCGCGCTGGGTAAGCGGCAGAATACAGCCTGCGGCGTAGAGTCTGCCGTCCCTAATTATCAGTGCGCCGTCGTGCAAGGGAGACTTAGGGAAAAATATGTTTCCGACCATAGAAACCGACGGATCGGCGTTTATAACAGTACCCGTGGCTATTATCTCGCCGAGCTGCGTTGAGCGCTCAAAAACAATCAGTGCGCCTATTCTTCTTTCCTGCATATTGCCTGCGGCGCGGCAGATCTTGTCGATACAGTCCTCAAGCGGGTCGTCCGACAAATCGCCCTGCGTTCCGACAAGCTTTGTATGACCCACCCTCTCGAGAATCCTTCTGAGCTCTGGCTGAAATATAATAGCGATAGCTATTATGATATAATCTACAAAACGCGACAGCACCCACTTCATAGTGGTAAGCTTCCACCAATTGGCAATAAAGTATAAAGCGAAAAATATAAGCAGACCCTTTGCGAGCTGACCCGCACGGGTTTCGCGCAAAAATCCTATCGCCTTGTATATAATATACGCCATAAGCAGAATATCGATAATATCGAACGGTATCCGCATACTGGCGACAGCATATATAATTTGATTGAAGAAGGCATAAATTGCATTAAATATGCTGCTCACTTTAAAACATTC
>CABVAD010000052.1 GCA_902496265.1 uncultured Oscillospiraceae bacterium | reverse complement strand
TAATCGGATACAGATAATTCCTGCCCGAAAGGGTCTTGATTAAGAGCATACATATGAAAATGAAAATTATACCGCCTATAAAGCCCCAAACGCCTAAAAGCTGGGTCGTGAGAAGCAGCAGTAGCCGCTCGAATTTCATAGCGTAGCCCATCTCAAAGCTCGGCAGAGAAAAGCTCGCTATCGTGATAAACGCCATAAAAAGTATAGCCTCGGTTATAAACCAGCCCGCGTCAATAGCAAACTGGGAGAGCAGAAGACCGCCGACAATGCCTAATGAATTTGAAAGAGAATCGGGGGTGTTAAGCGAGGCAAGTCTAAGCCCGTCAACCATAAATTCGAGTATTAAGAACTGTAAGAACAAGGGTATCTGCCCTGTTTCGTTCGGCATAACAACATTCAGCCAGCGCGGCACTATGCTCGGATTGTTAACAAGCAGCAGATAAAGCGGGGTTATAATAACGTTTGCAATCGATACCGCCATTCTTATAATCCGCGTATAGCTTGCGACAATGGGCTGAAAATAATAATCGTCGGTTTCCCTGAAAAAGTCGGAAAGCGAAATCGGCATTATCATAACCGAGGGCGAATTATCCATAATAAGCACAATTCTGCCGTCGAAAATACAGGCGGAGGCGTAGTCGGGGCGCTCGGTGGTCTTGAATTTCGGAAATGGATTGAAAAATGCGTTTTTCTGGAGCTTTTCGGCAATCGCCTGCTGGGTCATAGACGCGCCGTTAAGCTCCATATTTTGAAGTTTGTTCCTTAAAATATTAAGCATACGCCCGTCCGCGACCCCGTCGAGGTAGCTTATCGCTATGTCAAGCTTTGTGCCGCTCCCTATCTGCATATACTCCATTCTAAGCCTGCTGTCTCGTATTCTTCGCCTTATCATAGCGGTGTTCATAACAAGGGTTTCCACAAAGCCGTCTCTTGCTCCCCTTAACGACTTGTCCTTCTGCGGCTCTTCCACCCCGCGCGCGGGATAGGTGCGGGTATCTATCATAAGAGCGCCGCTTATGCCGTCTACAATAAGCACCGACGGGCCTGAAAGCACCGCCGTTACCGCCGCCTGCTTATCGTCCGTGCTGTCAACCTCAACATAGGGCATTTTAAGCCGTGCGAACTCTGTCATATCGGCAATTTTAGCAATATCATCGGGGGTCTGCTTGTAAAGAAATTCAAGTATTTTTTCGTATACCTCGTCCTTAATAAAGCCGTCGATAAAGTAAAGCGCCGCACGCCTTGCGCCTATTTCAAGCTCTCTTTTTATTATATCAAAGCTTTTGTCAGGCTTTAATTCGCCGTCCAGATATTCTATCCATTGCTCAAAATTTTCCAAAATAAAACCGCCCTTTCACGGAATATTATTCCCGTAAAAAGAGCGATTATTATTTAGTTATTGGAGAGTCACTTTCTAACATCTACTTCGCCAAATATATAAGCAACACCGAAATATCGGCGGGGCTTACGCCCGAAATGCGGGACGCCTGACCGATATTAGCGGGTCTTATTTTATTAAGCTTTTCGACCGCCTCAAGCCTCAGTCCGTAAACAGCGGAATAATCAATATCATTAGGAATAGCCTTTTCCTCAAGACGGAGCATTTCATTCACCTGCGCCTGCTGGCGGGCGATATAACCCTCGTATTTAATCTCGGTCTCGACCTTTTCGCGCACGCTGAAGGGTAAATCAGGTCTATCTTTATCAAACGGCGCTAATGAATCGTAGCTTATCTGCGGCCTTTTAACAAGGTCGGAAAGCCGCGTACCCGTGCTTATAGGCGCGGTGCCGTTTTCCTCCAACAGGCGGTTTAACTCCTCGCTTGGGGCTAAAAAGGAAGTTTTAAGGCGTTCAATTTCCTTTTCCTTTTGCTCCTTACGAAGTTTAAACGCGGCATAGGTTTTATCATCTATAAGCCCTAATTTTCTGCCCGTCGGCATAAGGCGCTCGTCGGCGTTGTCCTGCCTAAGCAGCAGTCTGTACTCGCTCCTCGAAGTCATCATTCTGTACGGGTCGGAGCAGCCCTTTGTCACAAGGTCGTCAATCAGCGTGCCGATATAAGAGGAGGCACGGGAGAGTATAAGCGGCTCTTTACCCTGCACCTTTAGAGCGGCGTTTATTCCCGCTATAAGCCCCTGAGCCGCCGCCTCCTCGTACCCTGATGAGCCGTTGAACTGCCCCGCGCCGTAAAGGCAGGGAAAATCCTTCATTTCAAGGGTCGCGCGCATAGCCGTGGGGTCTACGCAGTCGTACTCGATTGCGTAGGCGTTGCGCATTATTTTTACATTCTTAAGGCAGGGAACGGTCTTGTAAAGGGCTATCTGTACCTCCTCGGGAAGCGAAGAGGAAAGCCCCTGCAAATACATTTCCTCTGTATTTATTCCGCAGGGCTCAATAAAAAACTGATGCCGCTTTTTATCGGCAAAGCGGACGATTTTATCCTCAATACTCGGGCAGTAGCGAGGGCCTACCCCCTCAATCTCCCCCGCATAAAGGGGCGAGCGGTTGATGTTTTCGAGTATAACACGCTTTGTATCCTCATTTGTATAGGAAATATGACAGACTACCTTATTTTCGGGAGGTATTTCGGTGGAATAGCTGAACGGGACTACCCGCTTGTCCCCCTCCTGCACTTCAATCTCGGAAAAATCGATACTGTCCCTTGAAACGCGGGCGGGAGTCCCCGTTTTAAAGCGTCTCAGCGGCAGACCGAGCCTTTTAAGCGACTCTGCCAAAGCCGTGGCGGGAAAATTGCCGTCAGGTCCGGAGGGGTAGTTTACCTCCCCTACATATACCCTGCCGCCTAAAAACGTACCCGTGGCGATAACGACCGAGCGGCAGGAAAAGTCCGCGCCGAGCTTGGATATGCAATGCCATATACCGTTTTCGCGGTAAATATCTGTAATCTCGCATTGCTTAACGTCGAGGTTTTTCTGAAGCTCTACCGCGTGCTTCATATATTCGCTGTACGCCCTGCGGTCGATTTGAGCACGCAGGGAATGGACGGCGGGACCCTTGCCGAGATTAAGCATACGGCTTTGCAGGGTGTTTTTATCCGCCGCCCTGCCCATTTCGCCGCCCAGCGCGTCAAGCTCTCTTACAAGGTGGCCCTTCGCCGTGCCGCCTATCGACGGGTTGCAGGGCATATTGCCCACCCAATCGACGCTTATTGTAAACATTATTGTCCTACAGCCGAGCCTTGCGGCGGAAAGCGCCGCCTCAACCCCCGCGTGACCGCCGCCTATAACGGCGACCTCATATTCTCCCGCGTTATATTTCTTAATACTCAAAAACGATTACTCCCTGATTTTTATGCCTTAACAATTATTGTCCTTTACGAACTATGCGCTCGACAGCCTTTTGCTGTCTTATATCGTCGCCGATAAATTTATACGCGTCAAAGCTTCCGATAAGCCGTGAGGAAATTCGCGCGGTATAGCGCGTTTCGATTTCCTTCATAGTGAGATTTGTGTTGATTATGGTAGGCTTTCCCGAAAGAAGACGGGTATTAACCAAATTATAAAGCGCCGATTTTGTAAAGGCGGTCGCCATTTCCGCCCCCAAATCGTCAATAACCAATAGGTCGCAGGTTGTCATTGACTCGTATGCGCCGCGGTTTTCGCCCGAAAACTTTTCCTTTTCAATTTTGGAAAAAAGATTTTCCGCCGAGCCGTATACAGGCACAAAGCCCTTTTCAATAAGCGACGACACAATCGCTAAGGTCAAATGGGTCTTGCCAACCCCCGCGCTGCCCATAAACAGCAGATTTCCGCTTTTTTTAGGGTCAAAGCCTATTACATATTCGGTGCAGACCTTAAGTATTGTTGTCATTCTTCGGCGCGGATTTCCGCCTTTGCCGTCCTCGTCCTTATAATAATTAAGGTTGAAATTATCAAACCGCGAGCTTTCAAGCGGCATTTCACCCGACAGCTCTGAAAGCATAATCTCAGCGGCTTTTCTTTTCACACAGCCGCAGATTTTGCCGCCGACATATCCCGTGTCCCCGCAAATCGAACAGTCGGGGGCAGGCTCTTTTATATCTGCTTTTTCAAGAATAAGCTTTTTTTCAAGAGTAAGCGCGGCAGAGTGCTTTTTTAAACCGTCAAGCGCTTTTCCGCCCGAGAGAGCCGCGTTTACAAGCCTTGCCCCGACTTCGGCGTGTTCCCTGTCGATTTCCAGAAGGCGGGGATTTGAGCCGTAAGCGGCGGCAAGCAGCATATTATACCGCCTTTGTTTATCCTTTTGCGCCTGTCTTATTTGCTCGGCTGCTTTTTTATAAGCTTCTTCCCTTGTAATCATATCCTCACTCTAATCCTTTGTGTTAAGCATTTTTTCAAACAGGTCGATGTCATAGGCGGCATAGCCCTTTTCATCGGTTTGCCTGTCTTTTTGTATATCCTCGGGTGTATTAAAGCCCCTTTCGTGCCAGCTTTCGATAATTTTCGCAGTATAAGGAAAGGAAAACTTAGACTTTGTGTTAACGCACTCCTCATATGCGGCTTCAAGCATTTCCTTTGACATTTTCCAGTCGTTTACCCAAAGCAGGGACAGCTCGGTTTCCTTTTTACTCGGTTTTCTTCGCTCAAGCCCGAAGGCTAAACTTACTATCTTCCACGCCTGATCCCCCATTGCCATTCGGTTAAGCTCCGCGTCCGCCGCGGCAAC
The DNA here is from genome assembly GCA_902496265.1 of uncultured Oscillospiraceae bacterium. GTDB lineage: Bacteria > Bacillota > Clostridia > Oscillospirales > Acutalibacteraceae > UBA737. The sequence continues at coordinate 3,091 of CABVAD010000052.1, read as the reverse complement.
GGTATCTATTCCTTTATTGATCCAATCGACGGCGGTAGACTCGATAAAGCGGATATTGGCTTTGTTATGCGCCGCCGCGTACTGCACTATCATAAGTATCAGCGAAACGTCTAAGCCCTCGTCGTCGTAAAGCCAGACGAGGGTACTTGTCTCGTTGCTCTTTAAATTTCTGCCCAGCCGCATTTGGGTTTCCCTTAAAAGATAGCTGATTTTTTCGTCCTCAGCGCCGCGCCGCGCAACGTCCCGTCTTGTAGGCTTTTCCGCGCGGTTTACCGTATTCGGTTTGATTTGAGCATTTTCCTGTAAGCCGCCGTCACAGGTTAAAATTCCCGCGTCCTCCCAGTAAACAAGTGCCTCTTTGGCATCATATTCCGTAATTCCTGTCGCCTCGGCAATAACAGAAGGCTCAATCGGTGCTGTCATATTGCGCATTATGTAAAGCAAAACCTTTATATGCTCGCCCCGCGCCAGCTTTAAATGCCTGTCGGCAACCTCGGCGGGAACGGTAAAAACTGCGGAAAACGCCGCGGGATTTATCCGATAATTCATTATTATAACCTCTTATTTAAAATTTTTCAATTCACCGCCGCTTTGTAAACAAAAAGAGAGCCGTGCTTTACAGCTGATTTTCATGAATAACAACTCCGTCGGCTTCAAGTGCGCTTTGAAGCTTTTTAATATCAAGCGCGGCAAAATCGTCGGTCAGCGCCGCCGCTGTTCCCGCCGCCTGACCTGTCACCGCACAGCAGGGAATAACCCGCATTATATCCCACATACTGTCGGTCACCGAGGTGCATCTGCCCGCGGTGATCAAATTCTTGATTTTATCTGTATACAGCGTTTTAAAGGGAACCTCATATACAGGTCCGCGCTTTCGCCAGTCCGAAATCAAGCCTATTGAATCCTCAAAGTATTTATGCATTTCGGTATCCTGCAGTACATACCCGCCGACAAGCTTTCTTGTCATTCTTATTTGAGGTATTGTGGCTATCGAGGTAGGCACAAGTTCGCCGCCGTTAAGCCGTCTTTTCTTAATATCCTCCAAAATTTCGTTATGCGAAAGCTGTACCATTTGCGAAAGCTCATCGGCGTCAAGCCCTGTAAAGCGGCGGTTTATAAGCATTTCAACCCCGTTTTCCCCGTTTTTTTGGTCATCTGGAATATCCGCGAAGCCGAGCGGATTTAGCTTGTATCCCGAATTATCCAAAAAATAATACCATGCCGCCAGAATATTCCCCTGCTTGAATGTATCTGTCGGTGCACCCGCCAAAAAGGCAATATCACAGTCGCCCGTTGCATCTACTACCGAATCCGCCTTTATTGCACGTCTGCCCGACTTGCTTTCGGTTATAACCGCGTTAATTCTACCGTCGGTTTTATCGACCGCCACAGCGTATGTGCCGTACAAAATCTTTACATTTTCTTTTAGTAAAAGCTGTTCCGCGAGAATTGCAAAAAGGGTAGGATTATAGCGAACCTGAAACCGTTTATCCTTTTCGGTTCTTAAAGCGGCGTCGGTATTTTCAAGCCAGTTATCGGGATAATCCGCCTCCGCTCCCATTGAAACCGAAAGCCTTAAAAGCTCCTCGGCTATGCCGAACGAGACCTGATGCCCCATTCCGTCACAAATCGGCAGGTAAATTGTAACCAAGCCTGCCGTGCCGAGTCCGCCCAAGACAAACTCTCTTTCGAGAAGAATTGTTTTTTTGCCCTGCCTTGCCGCCGCCAGCGCCGCGGATATTCCCGCAAAGCCGCCGCCGCAGACCAAAACATCACAGCTTTGTGAGACTTCGGTACAAAGTATTTCATTTATTTCCATTATAAATTCCTCCGATTATATTATTTATACAGCGGTATCTTCCGCTTCAAGCAGCCGCTCCGCAAGTGTGCAAATATCCTTTGCGGCGTTCGGGTTAATATATTTTTTCTGATTTTCGGTCATTTCCTGTGCCGCTAAGCTTTCAGACAGCCTGTCCGCCGCCGCGGAAAGATTTTTTCTGAGCTTTTTCACGGGAATACTCATACCCCGCTCCCCGAAATAACGCATATTTGCGGTTTCGCATCCGGGTATAGACATTATATGAGCCATCGGAACGCCCATTACCGCCCCCTCGGTCGTGGAAAGACCGCCCGGTTTTGTGATATAAATATCGGCAACGCGCATATAATCCGCCATTTTATCCGTATATCTTACCGCAACTATTTTTTCGCTGTAGCGCTTTGAAAGATGCTTATAAAGCCATTCATTACTGCCGCATATTACAATTATCCGCGTGTTTTCATCTTTTTTGAATTTATCGTATAAAACCTTAATCGCAAAAACAAGCTTTCCCGCGCCCATACTTCCGCCCGAGACAAGTATATACCTTTTTTCTCTGTCAAGCCCCAACTCATCGGCTGCCTCTTGCCTTGTGTGCGGATTTGAAAATTTGCGGCTTACGGGAATACCGAAGGGCTTTAGCTTTTCCTTTGCAATCCCGTATTTTTCAAACTCGGGATTAAGGCTCTCCTGAGGCGTTATATATATGTCGCAGTCGGTCTCCTCCGTAAAGGGCGTGCAGGTGTAATCGGTGGAAATAAATACGGTTTTCGGCACTGTCATACCGCGGCTTTTCATATTGGTGATTATCTCCGCGGGAAAAACGTGCGGCATTATAACTATGTCGGGATTTTCCTCCTTGAAAAGCCCCTCAAGCCGCTTTGCCATACCGCCGTTTACAAAATATACGGGGGAACGGAAGGGCAGCCGCCTGTACGCGTTGCCCAAAGCGTAAACCGCGCCGAAAACGCGCGGGGCTTTCTGCACCGTTTTAATATATACCTGATTGATTATTCTCTCGGTTTTTTCGCTTTTAAGGCTGTAAGGATTGAGCATTTGAGCGGTGTGACCCCTTAGTTCAAGCTCTTCCTTTATCGCAAGTCCCGCGGCGTTGTGTCCTCCGCCCGTACCGCAGGAAAGTATAATCGCTTTCATTTGTCCCCTCCGATAACAATCATCATATTAAGTATACATACTATACGCCGAAATGTCAAACGCAAAAAAGCCGCTTTTAAACAGAATAATTTTTACCTATTGACAAATATCTATATG
>CABVAD010000051.1 GCA_902496265.1 uncultured Oscillospiraceae bacterium | reverse complement strand
ATAACGGCTTTTTCGATAATAATTATATTTTAAGCAGCCGCTGTTATGCGGCTGCTTGTTTGTTAATTAATCCGAACAATATGAGGAGGTAACGGTATGAGCTTTGATGAAATTAAGAAAAATTTCGGCTTTGGCTGTATGCGCCTGCCGATGAAGAACGGCGAGGTTGATTACGACGAGTTTAACCGAATGATAGATGCTTTTTTGGAGGCGGGCTTTAATTATTTTGATACCGCGCACGGCTACATAGGAGGAAAAAGTGAGACCGCGATTCGCGACTGTCTTTCCGCAAGATATAAAAGGGAAGATTTTGTGCTTGCTGATAAGCTTTCTGACCCGTATTTTGAAAAGGAGGAGGACATTCTGCCGCTTTTTGAAAGCCAACTTAAGCTATGCGGTGTTGAATATTTTGACTTTTATCTTTTCCATTGTCTTAACAGGGAGCTTTACAAAAAGCATAAGCGCTGTAACGCTTTTGAAACTGTAAAGCGTCTGAAAGAGCAGGGCAGGGTTAGGCATATCGCTATGTCCTTTCACGATACCGCGGATATTCTTGATATGATTCTTGCCGAGCAGCCCTTTATCGAGGCGGTTCAGCTTCAGATTAATTATCTTGATTACGACGATCCCGCTGTACAGAGCAAAGCGTGCTATGATGTCGCGGTTAAGCACGGCAAAAAGGTTATAGTGATGGAGCCTGTAAAGGGCGGAACCCTTGTAAATTTACCTGAAAAAGCCGCCGCGGTACTTGACGGGCTTAACAGCGGCAGTTATGCTTCGGTTGCTTTACGCTATGCCGCAAGTTATCCTGAGGTATTTATGGTGCTTTCGGGTATGGGAAATATGGATATGATGAGGGATAATATTGCTTCAATGAAAAATTTTGTTCCGCTTGACGCCGCGGAGCTTCGGGCGACAGATAGGGTGCGCGAACTGATAAGAGAATACAAACGCATCCCCTGTACGGGTTGTGATTACTGTGCGGGACAATGCCCTAAGCAAATACCGATTTCAAAAATATTTGCAGAATATAACAAATACCTTTCGGCAAATTGCAGCCGTGAAAGCGCAAAAACAGCTTTACACGGTATTATTGAATCGGCGGACGAATGTATCGGGTGCGGCGGATGTGAGAGAATATGTCCTCAGGGCATTAAAATAAGGGAACAGCTAAAACGCATATCCGGCGATATGAAATAAATTTAAAAAGGGTGAAATTTGTTATGGAAAAGGCTTTTAATTCTTCAAAATTATCATTAGGCCGTAAGGCTCTGTATATTTTTGTGACCGTTTCGGCAGCGGTAATTTTTCCGCAGATTGTTCACGCGGCGGGCGTACTTACGGGTACAGGCGCGGCTTTGGGTCAGGCGCTTATGCCTATGTATTTACCCGTTATTTTACTGGGCTTTTGCGCAGGTCCGTCAGCGGGCGCGGCGGCAGGCGTTATATCGCCGATTTTAAGCTATGCGATAAGCAGAATGCCTGCTGCCGCCTTGCTCCCCTTTATGACCGCCGAGCTTTTTTGCTTCGGACTTTTTGCAGGACTTATTAAAAACGCAAAAATGAACTTTGCGCTTAAGGTGCTTGCCGTATGTCTTGCGGGAAGATTTGCGCGAATAGTCATAACTGCCGCTTCGGTATATATTTTCGGAGTCGGTATGTCCGCGCTTACTATGGCGGTAAACGCGATAATTGCGGGAATCCCGGGTATTGTGATTCAGATTTTGCTTGTGCCGATTATTGTTAAAAAGCGGAGAAATCCGGATTATGCTAAGTGATATTAGGCACGCGGAAAAAATTCTGAAGAGCGGTGGGTATACCTGTGTGCTTTTAAAAGGTGAAACCGAGTACGCCTCGCGCGAACGAGGTGTTAAGCCTTTGCTCGGCTTTTTAGAATCCGACTGTGATTTTTCGGGCTTTTCCGCGGCTGATAAAACCGTCGGCGCGGGTGCGGCATACCTATATGTACTGCTCGGGGTAACCTCTGTGTGGGCGGGGGTTTTGAGTGAAAACGCAAAAGCCGTACTCGAAAAGAACGGTATAAAGGTGGTTTTTGAAATACTTGTGCCGCAGATTATAAACCGTGCAGGCGACGGCGTTTGCCCTATTGAGAGCGCTGTAAGCTCTGCCGCCGATCCCTATGAGGCGCTTGCTATTATTAAAGAAACCTTACATAAATTATCTTTTCCCGCAGGTTAAATACCTAAACGGTACGCGGATTTAGATGCTGTATGTTACAGACGGCGGGGGATGCCCCCTGATTCGGTATAAAGCATAGATACCCCGTCCGCGCACCCCGAAAGAAGAAACGCAGCCGCAATACTTAAAATGAAAACAGTAAGCTTTTTCATCAAACCGCCGCCTTTCGGTTTTAGTATAGCATATAATTGACATTTAAGCAAGCACGGGCGTTTTAAATAGTTTTAATAATTCCCTTCCAAAAGGCAATAATATGTAAAAACGGAGGGGAGCTTTATGAAAACACGCAATACCGTAAGGGTGATAGCCTTTTGCGCCGCCGCGGTGGTCGTTTCCGCCGTGTTTGCGGTGCGCATGGGTCAGGATTTGAACAGATACAGGATTGAAGTTCAGAACAATTACGCGGGAACGCTTGATACGCTTAATTCAAGCGTAAATAATATATCGCTTATTCTCGAAAAGGCTGAGTATGTAACCACCGCGAAACAGTTAAGTCAAATGTCGGCACAGCTTTTAAGCGAGGCTGAAAGCGCAAAGGCGGCGCTCTCCCGGCTGCCCGCGGGGGAAAATCTCGATATTTTAAACCGATTCCTTTCGCAGGTCGGAAATTACGCTATGTCGGTTTCTAAAAGCCTTATCGGAGGCGAAAGCCTTAATGATGAATACACAGCCAATATTAAGGCGCTTAAAAATACCGCTAAAAAAATTTCCGAGGCGGTGAGTAATTCCGCTGTTATCTTCGACAATCCCTCGGCGTGGGCAAATGATTTGGATAATAAGCTTGACCAAGCGGTTGACAAGGACTCATTGGGCAGCACGCTTGATACCCTTGAGGACTCCCTTTCCGACTATCCAACCCTTGTGTACGACGGACCGTATTCCGACCATATTTTAGAAAAAGAGCCGCTGATGCTTAAAAACGCCGAAAATGTAAGCGAGTCTGACGCGCTTAAAAAGGCAGTCGAGACGGCTGAGTGCGAGGCGGAAAAGCTCTCGGCAGACGGGACGGTGGACGGAAAAATCCCCGCCTACCGCTTTTCGGGAGATAATGTAAGCGTTACGGTAAGCCGCGCGGGCGGATATGCCGTATATATGCGAAAAAGCCGTGAGATAGGGGATTATGTCCTTGAATACCGTCAGGCGGTGGATAAGGCGAAAAGATACCTTGAAAGAACGGGTATGGGCGGCTTTACCGAAACCTATTACTTCACCGACGAGGGTGTTTGCGTTATAAATTTCGCCTATCTTGACGGCAAGACAATTTGCTATACCGATCTTGTAAAGGTCGGCGTTGCGATGGACACGGGGGAAATAATGCTCTACGAGGCGAGCGGCTACCTTACAAACCATACCGAGCGCGCCTTTGAAAGCGCGGCGGTAACTGCCGAGGAGGCGGCAAAAACCGTAAGCCCCAAGCTTCAAATACGCGAAACGGCGTTAGCGCTTATACCGACAAAGGGCGGAGAAGAAAAGCGGTGCTATGAATTTGTCTGCGTTAACGGGGACAAAAAAGAAATTCTCGTATATATAAACGCCGTTACCTGTGAGGAAGAGGACATTTTAGTACTTCTGAAGAGCGACGGCGGAACTCTTGCAAAATAATGCTTGATTTTTTTGAACATTTGTGGTAGAATAGTAAAGCTGTTTGAAACGGCGTGATATTTTGTGCCGTTTCAAGCTTATGTGCATTTGATTTCACCCGAGCCTTACGGGTGGGTTCATTGCCGAAAATCGACATTGAAGCGGGCGGTCCTCTGTCCTTACGGAGTACGAACGTCTGGTATTAATTAAGGAGGAAAAAAGATGGACGCTATTAAGGAACTTACAGCTGATATGCTCAAAAAGGACGTTCCCGAAATTCTTATCGGAAGCACCGTTAAGGTACACGTAAGAATTAAGGAGGGCGAAAAGGAAAGAATTCAGGTGTTCGAGGGTACTGTTATCGCTAAGAACAACAGCGGAATCGCCGAAACCTTTACCGTTCGCCGCGTTTCCTACGGAGTAGGCGTTGAGCGCGTATTCCCCGTACATTCACCGAGCGTTGCCAAGATTGAGCTGGTTCGCAAGGGTCAGGTTCGCAGAGCGAAGCTTTATTATCTGCGTGACAGAGTCGGCAAGGCGGCTAAGGTTAAAGAGCTTATCGGTTAATTATAAGGCTTTAAGAGGGGGGAACGGGTTTTGTACTGTTCCCCCTTTTTGCTTAAAACCTTTCAGTCAGATACTTTGATGAGGTACGGGTATGGACGGTTTTAATTTTTTTAATAAACCTGAAAACAAGAATATCCTCGGGAATAAATCTGCTTTCGCCGCAAGCGTCGGCGGCAGCGGGGAGGACGGCTTTAAAGTGGATACGGAGTACGCCGATAACCTGCCCGAGCCTGCCGAGGAGGAAAAAAAGCTCAGCAGCACAGAAGAGATTTTCGAGTGGCTTGACGTGCTTGCAACCGCGATAATCACGGTGGTTATAATTTTCAGCCTGCTTTTCAGGGTTGCTACAATTAAGGGACCCTCAATGCAGAACACCCTTTTTACGGGCGATAAGGTTATAATCACGAATCTTGGCTATACTCCAAAGCGAGGAGATATTGTGGTGGTTTCGCGCAACGCGGATAATTCGGTTGAAAGCGCGGCGACCAGTAAAGAGCCTATTATAAAGCGCGTTATCGCGACAGGCGGGCAGACGGTGGATATCGATTTTGAGCGGGGAGTCGTTTCGGTAGACGGGGTCGAGCTCGACGAGCCGTATGCCAAAACTCCCACCACAACAAAATGGGACGTTGAGTTTCCTCTCTATGTACCCGAGGGCTATATATTTGTGCTGGGCGACAACAGGAACGATTCTATGGACAGCCGTGACAGCCGTATAGGCGAGGGCGGTCTTATCGATACCCGCTATGTTTTGGGTCACGCTGTTTTCCGCGTTTTCCCCTTTAACAGCATAGGGAGTCTCCTGAAATGAGCAATACACAGAATATTCAGTGGTTTCCGGGGCATATGGCGAAAACCCGCCGCAAAATTAAGGAGATACTGCCGCTTATCGACGCGGTAGCCGAGGTTGTTGACGCAAGGATACCGTTAAGCAGCCGCAATCCCGAGCTTAAAAGCCTTATCGGCGATAAGCCGCTTATAATACTGCTTAACAAGTGCGATATGGCAGACCCCGCGGCTACAGAGGAATGGATTAAGCATTATAAATCGCAGGGTATTTCCGCAATCGCCACCGACTGCAAAACGGGCAAGGGCATTAATTTATTTAAGGACACGGTTAAAACCGCCCTTTCGGATAAGCTTCGATACTACACCGAAAAGGGAATGGTGGGAAAGCCGCTAAGAGTAATGGTTGTGGGTATTCCGAATATCGGAAAATCTACATTTATTAACCGAATAGCGGGTAATAACAGGGCAAAGGCGGAAAACCGCCCGGGCGTTACAAGGGGAAATCAATGGTTTACTATCGATAAGCAGTTAGAGCTGTTAGATACCCCCGGTGTGCTGTGGCCTAAGTTTGAGGATAACACCGTGGGCGAGCATTTGGCCTTCACGGGGGCTGTTAAGGATAATATCCTTGATACCGAGCTTTTAGGTATGCGGCTTTTGGAGCTTCTCGCTAAGACCGCGCCCGAAAAGCTTACCGCCCGTTACGGCGAGCTTAATTTAAGCGCGGACGGCTACGATTTGCTTTGCGAGGTCGGCAAAAAGCGCGGTATGCTTATAAGGGGCGGCGAGACCGACACCGAAAGGGCGGCTAATATGCTCCTTGAAGAATACCGAAGCTGTAAAATAGGACGTATAACCTTGGAAAGGGTATGATAAAATGCCTGATTATGAATATGAAAAAGCCGCGGTTTTAAGCGGCTTTAATACTATTTGCGGAGTTGACGAGGCGGGCAGAGGTCCGCTTGCGGGGCCTGTATGCGCGGCGGCGGTTATATTGCCTGCCGATACTGTAATAGAGGGGCTTGACGACTCAAAAAAGCTGAGCGAGAAGAAAAGAGAGCGGCTTTACGGCGAAATAACCGAAAAGGCGATAGCATACTCTGTTGCTTACGGTACGCTTGAGGAAATAGAGAGCATTAATATATTAGAAGCTACCTTTCTTGCTATGAACAGGGCGATTGAGGGGCTTTCGGTTAAACCCGATTTTGCCCTTATAGACGGCAACCGCGTGCCGAAGGGTATAAAAATCCCCTGCGCGACGCTGGTTAAGGGGGATTCAAAATCTATGTCTGTCGCGGCGGCTTCAATTTTGGCTAAGGTCACCCGTGACCGCCTTATGCTTACATACGACGAAAAATATCCGCAGTATAATTTTAAAAAGCACAAGGGCTACGGCACAAAGGAGCATACTTTGCTTTTGAAAAAATACGGTCCATCACCGATACACCGCCTTTCTTTCCTTAAGAATATATTGGGGTAACGGTATGAATATAGGTAAAACGGGCGGTAAGGGCGAATACCTTACCGCGGAATATTTAAGGAAAAACGGATACACCGTGGTAAAGCGTAATTATCACTCTCGATACGGCGAGATTGACATAATAGCGGAAAACATGGAATATATTATTTTTACGGAGGTTAAAACCCGCCGCGAGGACAGCCTTGTTTCTCCCGCCGAGGCGGTGGATTTTCGCAAGCAAAGGCGAATAATACTGACCGCCGAGGACTTTCTTTCAAAGTATGAAACCGCGCTTCAGCCCCGCTTTGACGTGGCAGAGGTCACGGTTTATAAGAAAACCGACGGCACGGACGGGTATAAGCTCCATTATATTAAAAACGCTTTTTAGGAGTGTTTTAATTGAATTACTTTGATTTGCATTGCGATACGCCCTACGAATGTTATTTTAAAAAGCAGGACTTTTTTGAAAATAACCTTGCCGTTTCGGGCGAAAAGGGAGCGGTGTTTGAGAACTGGAAGCAGGTTTTTGCCGTATGGATAAGGGACGAACAAGACAAGCCGTATACCCTTTATAAAGCGATTTTAAAGGATTTTAAGGAAAAACTTAAAGGTAAGCCCGATAATTTAACGCCCTACTTTTCGGTCGAGGGCGGGGCGGTAATAGAGGACGACATAGACCGCCTTTATGAACTCAAAAAAGACGGAATATGCGCTCTGACACTAACTTGGAACGGGGAAAACCGAATAGCGGGCGGCAGTAAAACAGATAAGGGGCTAACCGACTTCGGCAAAAGGGTTATTCGGGAAATGAATTCCCTTAATATGCTTTGCGATTTGTCCCACCTTAATGAAAAAAGCTTTTATTCGGTAATAGAGCTTGCCGATTATCCAATCGCTACCCATTCGAACTGCTGTGCGGTTTTTGACTGTCCGCGAAATCTTAACGATAATCAGCTGAAGCGGATAGCCGAAAAGGGAGGGATTGTAGGGCTTTGCTTTTATCCCGAGTTTTTAGGCGGGAATGTTTCCCAAAAACTGTATGAAAATATTTTCCATTTTTTAGAGCTCGGAATGGAAAACAATATAGCTATAGGCTCTGATTTTGACGGCGCGGATATGGCAAATGGGCTTTGCGATATTTCAAAAATTCCGCTTTTATACGACAAACTCCTTCAGAAAGGCATAAATAAACCTATTCTCGATAAAATTTTTTATAAAAACGCGGAAAA
>CABVAD010000050.1 GCA_902496265.1 uncultured Oscillospiraceae bacterium | reverse complement strand
GCACCGTGGCTGATTATTCACTCGGTATCGATATAGGCTCGACCACGGCAAAAATCGTACTTCGCAAGGGGGAAGAGGTACTATTTGAGCGTTATGAGCGGCATTTTTCGCAGGTGCGCGAAAAAACGGCGGAGCTGTTGCGCCTTGTAAGCGGAATTACGGGGGACAGCGAGATTGCCGCCGCGATTTCAGGCTCGGCAGGCTTAGGTCTTGCGGAGGCGGCGCATATCCCGTTTATTCAAGAGGTTTTCGCAACGGGCGAGGTTGTAAAGCTGAAAGAGCCCGATACCTCCTGCGTAATAGAACTCGGCGGCGAGGACGCGAAGATAATCTTCTTTGACGGCGGGCTTGATGAGCGTATGAACGGCAGCTGTGCCGGCGGTACAGGCGCTTTTATCGATCAGATGGCGACACTCTTAAACATCACGGTTGACGAGCTTGATAAATTAAGCCTTGATGCGGGCAGGCTTTATCCGATAGCCTCCCGCTGCGGCGTTTTCGCTAAGACCGATATTCAACCGCTTCTCAATCAGGGTGCGCGCAAAGAGGACGTCGCCGCGAGCATTTATCAGGCGGTGGTAAATCAGACAATTGCGGGACTGGCACAGGGCAAAAAAATTGAGGGCAAGGTGCTTTTCTTAGGCGGTCCGCTTTATTACTGCAAGGGGCTGGGTATTCGCTTTAAGAAAACCTTAGGGCTTGACGACGAACATGCGGTATTCCCCGAATACGCGCGGTTTGCGGTAGCTTTGGGCGCGTCCTATTATGCCGAAAAACAGCAGGATACATATACCGCGGATTCGCTTATAAAGGCGGTGGAAAACGCGGGCTCGCTGACCTCGGGCAAAGGCAGACTAAAGCCCCTTTTTGCCAATGAGGACGAGTACAGCGAGTTTGCAGAAAGACACGCGAAATCCACGGTTAAAAACACGGATATTGCCGAATATAAGGGCAAAGCCTATCTCGGAATCGACTGCGGCTCTACTACAACTAAGCTCTGTCTTTTGAGTGAAAATAACGAAATTTTATATTCCTATTATGCCTCAAATCAGGGTAATCCCGTGGAGATTGTAAGGGAACAGCTGACCGAGATTTATAAGCTTACGGGCGATAAAATTGTAATCGCGGGCTCTGCCGTTACAGGCTACGGTGAGGAACTTATAAAGCACGCCTTTTCGGTGGATTACGGCATCGTTGAGACCATCGCCCACTATACCGCCGCTAAATATTTCGAGCCTGATGTCGGCTTTATTCTCGATATAGGCGGTCAGGATATTAAGTGCTTTAAGATAAGAAACGGCGCGATTGACAGTATTATGCTTAATGAAGCCTGCTCCTCGGGCTGCGGCTCCTTCCTTGAAACCTTTGCAAAGGCTATGGGCTATTCTATCGAGGACTTTGCCGAAAAGGGACTTCACGGAAACGCGCCCGTCGATTTGGGCAGCCGCTGTACCGTATTTATGAACTCCTCGGTAAAGCAGTCGCAAAAGGACGGCGCGTCGGTCGAGGATATTTCGGCGGGACTGTCAATAAGCGTTGTTAAAAACGCGCTTTATAAGGTTATCCGCGCCTCGTCCGCTGATGAGCTCGGCGAAAAAATAGTCGTTCAGGGCGGCACATTTTATAACGACGCGGTTTTACGCGCCTTTGAGCGGGAGATAGGTCACAATGTTATCCGCCCCTCAATAGCGGGACTTATGGGGGCATACGGCGCGGCGCTTTACTCTAAAAAGTGTGAAAAATCACATATTATCGACAGCGAAGCTTTGAAAAGCTTCGCTCACACCTCAAAATCCGCCGTTTGTCAGGGCTGTACCAACCATTGCAGGCTGACGGTTAACTCCTTCGGCGACGGCAAGAGGTTTATTTCGGGCAATCAGTGCGAAAAGGGCCTCGGAAAAGCCGCCCCGAAAGAGCCGCTTCCGAATCTATACGAATTTAAGCGGAATTATCTGACTTCACTTAAATCGGAGGAGGGAACCCGCGGAACGGTAGGTCTGCCGCTGGCTCTCGGAATGTATGAGCTTTTGCCGCTGTGGCACGGGATTTTTACAAAATTAGGCTTTAAGGTCAAGGTTTCGCCGATGTCAACGCGGCGCACCTATGAAAAGGGGCAGTTCTCCATTCCGTCGGACACCGCCTGCTATCCCGCAAAGATAATGCACGGTCATATTGAAGCCCTTATCGAGGACGGAGCGGACGCGATTTTTTACCCCTGCCTTACCTACAATATGGACGAAAAAATGACCGACAATCACTACAACTGCCCTGTTGTAGCCTATTATTCCGAGCTTTTAAAGGGCAATGTCGAGGAGCTTTCAAAGGTCAAATTCCTATATCCCTACCTTAATATCAACAATAAGAAAGAGCTTACCAAGGAGCTATATAACTACCTCGCAAAATTCTTTGACGGAATTACTAAGGCTCAGGTTAAGGCGGCGGTGGATTTCGGTATTGAACAGTATGCCAAGTATATGCAGGCGGTAAGGGACGAGGGCGCACGGGCGCTCGACTTTGCGCGCAAAAACAATAAGCGCATTATGATTTTGGCGGGCAGACCCTACCATATTGACGCGGAAATCGGTCACGGAATAGATAAGCTCGCAAATTCATTAGGCTTTGTTGTTGTAAGCGAGGACAGCGTTTTTCGCCTTGCCGAGCCGTTTACGGTAAAAGTATTAAACCAGTGGACCTATCACGCAAGGCTCTACCGCGCGGCGCGTTACGCCGCAGAGCATAAGGACACCGAGCTTGTTCAGTTGGTCTCCTTCGGCTGTGGGGTGGACGCGATAACGACCGACGAGGTGCGGGCTATACTCGAAAGCTCGGGCAAGTACTACACACAGATTAAAATTGACGAGATAACAAATCTCGGAGCGGTCAAGATAAGACTGCGTTCGCTTATAGGAGCGCTTGACGAAAGGAGCGGGGAAAATGGAAGAGCGTAAATACATACCATTTACAGAGGAGATGAAAAAGGACTATACAATCCTTGTTCCGAATATGCTACCGCGCCATTTCAAGCTGATGCTTCAGGTTTTCAATAACTACGGCTATAAAACCGAGCTGCTTGAAACCTCGGGGAAAAAAATTATAGAAACAGGGCTTAAGTATGTCCATAACGACACCTGTTATCCCGCAATCCTTGTAATCGGTCAGTTTATAGACGCGCTTCAGTCGGGCAAATACGATGTCAATAAAACCGCGCTTATCCTTTTTCAGACGGGCGGCGGCTGCAGGGCATCTAACTATATATTCCTTTTGAGGAAAGCCCTTGAAAGGGCGGGATACGGCTTTGTGCCCGTAATTTCCTTTAATTTGGGCGGGCTTGAAAAGCACCCGGGCTTTAAGCTTACCGTGCCGATTCTTCATCGCCTGTTTTACGCAATAATTTACGGCGATATGCTGATGACCCTTGTTAATCAGTGCAAGCCGTACGAAATAAATAAGGGCGAGACCGAGCGGCTTGCGGACGAGCTTACGGTTGAGCTTGCAAACAAAATGCAGTCGGAGGGCGTATCCTTTAAAAAGGTTAAGCAAAACTGCAAAATGATGCTTCGACGTTTTGCCGAAATACCGCGCACAAGGGAAACCAAGGTTAAGGTCGGGGTTGTAGGGGAGATATACGTTAAGTATTCACCCCTCGGAAACAATGATTTGGAGCAGTTTTTACTTGACGAGGGCGCTGAGGTTGTAGTCCCCGGTCTTCTTGACTTTTTTATGTACTGCATTGTCTCTAATCTGACCGATATATGGCTTTACGGACTTCATAAACTGCGGGGCCCCGTGCTCAATTTTGTGTTTAACTACCTTGTCGGTCAGCAGAATGAGATTATCGCCTTAATGGAGGAGGACGGAAATTTTGCACCTCCCACGCCCATTAAGCATACAATGTCATTAATCGAGGATTTTATGGGACTCGGCACAAAAATGGGGGAGGGCTGGCTCTTGCCCGCCGAAATGCTTGAGCTTAACGACGAGGGAGTGCATAATATTGTCTGCACCCAGCCGTTCGGCTGTCTGCCCAACCACATCTGCGGCAAGGGTATGATGAAGCCGCTCAAAGAAAAAAATCCCGATATGAACATTGTCGCTATCGATTACGATTCGGGCGCGTCAAAGGTTAATCAGGAAAACCGTATCAAGCTGATGCTTGCAAACGCCCGCGCTAATTTGGAGGAAAAAGAGCGCGAAAACGCCGTTTTGCCGACAGATGAAAATAAAAAAGAAAAAATTTTTGCAAAAAACACTTGACAAAGCAGAAATTTAGTGATATTATATCGACAACAAAGAAAAACCTATGATTAAGAAGAGTAGCTTTACTTAAAACCTAAAGAGAGCGGCTGATGGTGGAAATGCCGCGGCAGAGAGTATTGTGAATGGACTTATGAGGGCGGCCGAAAGCATTTTTGTGAGTAGTAGCCGACGGGAACCGTGCCCGTTATCCTAACGGCTTACATATCAGTGTAAGAAATGAGCGGTCGGTTTTACCGACAACTTGGGTGGTATCGCAGGAATTTTAAGTCTTGTCCCATATTTGGGATAAGACTTTTTTTATTTGTCCAAAGGAGGAAATTTTATGATTTTATTGACCAAGCGATGGCGTATTTCTCTTTAATCGCTAAACAGTTCAAACAATAAATTTTAAGGAGAAAATCATCATGAAAAACATTAAAAAAATCATCGCTTTCGTTTTAACATTAACACTTATATTTGCTTTCGCGGGCTGTGGCTCTAAGGAAGACGGCAGCTCTGCCAAAAAGACAATCGGTATTATTCAGTTCGGCTCTCACGCTTCACTTAACAACTGCTATGACGGCATTATGAAGGGACTTAAGGAAAACGGAATCAACGAGGAAGATTACAATATCGAATATGTAAACAGCAATTTTGACCCCAGCGTTTCACAGACTCAGGCTAACAACCTTGTGAACAAAAAGGCGGCTGTGATTATAGCTATCGCGACACCGTCCGCGGTTGCCGCCGCAAACGCCGCCGCGGATAACGGCGTGCCCGTCGTATACTGTGCGATTACAGACGCCACCGTAATGGAAAATTACGAGAACGTGACAGGCTCTTCGGATATTCCGAACTTTGAAAAGCAGTTAGAGGTTGTAACGGGCTTTATGAACAAGACCGCGCTTAAAATCGGAGTGCTTTACTCAACCGAGGAATCAAGCTCTCCCGTTCAGGTAGAAAACCTTAAGAAAGCGGCAGGGAAGTATGAGGGAATGGAAATTCTTGATTCTGCCGTTGCGGATATCAACACTATTGATTCCAAGACCAACGAGCTTATCGGCAGAGGGGTCGACTGCTTCGTAAACCTGCTTGACAACACGGTTGTCGGCAAGCTTGAAACAAACATACTCCCGATTACCAACGAAAAGAAAATCCCTGTTTTCGGCTCTGAAATCGAGCAGGTAAAGGTCGGCTGTGCGGCGAGCGCTTCAATTGACTATATCGACGTAGGTGCGTCCGCGGGCAAGTCGGCGGCGGAAATCTTAGGCGGTAAGAGCGCGTCGGAAATCCCCGTGGCTTATATCACCGAGCCTACAAATTACTACAACAGCAAGGTTTGCACAGAATTAGGGCTCACCGTTCCGACCACCGTTACCGCGGAAGATATAGCAAAATAATTTCAATAACAAAAATAGCGCGGCGTGAAAAATCGCCGCGTTGAAAATATATTAAAAAGGAAAATGTGATATGCTTTTCTTTGCTACTACTATCGACGGACTGCAAATGGGGCTTTGCTTTGCGGTTTTGGCGCTCGGAGTTTATATATCCTATTCTATTCTTGATTTCCCCGACCTCTCGGTTGACGGCACCTTTCCGCTCGGCGGAGTTGTCTGCACAATTTTAATGCTGAAGTTAGGCCTTCCCGCCCTTCCCGCGATACTTTTAAGCTTTTTTGCGGGGCTTGCGGCGGGCGCGGTGACGGGCGTTCTGCACGTTAAGTTCAACATTTCAAAGCTGCTTTCGGGAATTATAGTTATGACCGCGCTTTTATCGGTCACCTTGAGCCTTACAAAGCTGCTTACAAGGACGGGGCTTACCACAACTATTTTCTCCTTCAGGAGCGAAAATTTGAGCGGTATTTTCGGCGGCAGGGCGGCAGGACTTTTGGGTACTGCAAACCGCGATTATATGATACTTATAATCGAGATTGTTTTTGTGATTGCGGTTAAAATAATTATCGATTTATTCCTTAAAACAAAGCTCGGCTATATGCTTAGGGCGACGGGCGATAATGAAATGCTGGTCGTTTCCTTGGGTAAGGACAGCGGCACATACAAGATTTTGGGTATCGCCCTTGCAAACGGTTTTGTTTCAATGTCGGGCGCGCTTTATGCCAATCTTTTCTCGCAGTATGATAATTCCTGCGGCAGCGGCAAGGTGGTAATGGCTTTAGCCTCGGTAATTATAGGAATGGCGGTATTCTCTAAAATCCGATTTATGAGCGATACATCGGCGGTTATTTTAGGCGCGGTAATATATTCGCTATGCCTTAATTATTTGGTGCTGGTCGATACCAACGGTATTTATTTAAAGCTTTTAAACGCCCTTATGTTTGCGCTTATTCTTATTTTTAACGATAAAACCTCGGGCTTTGTAGCAAGGCGCAGTAAGCTGAAAGGGGGATGCTCAAATGTTAGAGCTTAAAAACGTATCTAAAATTTATAACCCCGGAACGGTGACCGAGCTTTGCCTGTTCGACAACTTTAATTTGACCGTAAGGGACGGCGAGTTTGTCTCGGTCGTCGGAAGCAACGGCAGCGGCAAGACCTCAATGCTTAATATTATATGCGGAAGTATACCGTTAAGCGGCGGCGAGGTGCTGATAGACGGCAAAAGTGTAAACGGTTTGCGCGAATATCAGCGTTACCGTATGATGGGCAGGGTTTATCAGAATCCTGCGGCGGGCACCTGTCCTAATATGACGATACTTGAAAATATGTCCCTTGCGGATAACAAGGGAAGGCGGTACGGACTTTCTTTCGGTGTAAATTATGCAAAGAAGCAGTACTACCGCGAACAGCTGAGCACATTGGGACTCGGTCTTGAGGATAAGCTTGACGTTAAGTTGGGCGCGCTTTCGGGCGGACAGCGTCAGGCGGTGTCGCTTCTTATGGCGACAATGACCCCGATTGATTTTCTTATTTTAGACGAGCATACCGCCGCATTAGACCCCAGAACCGCCGAAATTATTATGGAGCTTACCGATAAGGTGATAAAGGAAAAGCAGCTTACCGCCATTATGGTAACCCACAATCTGCGCTATGCCGTAGAGTACGGAACAAGGCTTATAATGATGGATAAGGGAAATATAATTCTTGATAAATCGGGCGAGGAAAAGCAGACCGCCAAGGTTGACGATATACTTGATATATTCAATAAAATAAGCATCGAGTGCGGGAATTAATGTAATAAGGTATAGCAACAAGAGAACGGAGCTGTAAAAACAGCTCCGTTAATTTGTATCAAGAAATGACGCCGAACCCAAAACGAATTGGATCCAGCGTCATGCTGTAAAGATTTAGCAAAAAAGATGCCGCTTAAACGCGAGAAGAAAAACTGTAAAAAAAGAAGCGCCTCGAATACGCGTCTGCGTACCGAGGCACTCGGTGGCGGAGTAGGAGAGACTCGAACTCTCGCGCCGGAGTTTACCCGACCTACGCCCTTAGCAGGGGCGCCTCGTCACCAACTTGAGTACTACTCCAAATTGCTGTGCGGTATAAAAATATTTAATGGCGGAGAGGATGGGATTCGAACCCATGTGCCTTGTGGGCAAACGGTTTTCAAGACCGCCTCGTTATGACCGCTTCG
>CABVAD010000049.1 GCA_902496265.1 uncultured Oscillospiraceae bacterium | reverse complement strand
CTAAAATGCCGCTTAAAGCTAACAAAAGTTGCTCTGACGGGGTGATTTTAAGCCGTTCGGGGGCTTCGAGCTTCTTTTTTGTTTCGGTACAATATATGAAAACTGTACTGTTTCCGTGAAAGCGCTCCAAAACAGCCTTGACCTTTGCAAACTCCGGGCACTTGGTATTTTTTACCTTTAAATAAAGCCCGCTTTTGTATTTTTCCGTCTGAATGCCCTTTGCCGATTCGGGGATTTTCTCGGCCTTATCAACCACAATTTCAGAGTCCCTGTCCTCCCGCTCGGAAATTCTGCCGCTTATAATAAGCGGCTCGCCTGAGGTGAGCAATTGGCGGAACTCCGAAAGCGCGGCGGCAAAAACAGTTATCGGCACAGAGCCGTCGATTCCCTCGATAAACCCCGAGCCCATTAAATTGTTGTTCTTAAGCTGGCGCACCTTAAAGCCCGAAACAAGCCCCGCGACCGATACCCTCTCCCCGTCGCGGCATTTACGCGCCGCTATATCCGCGGCGCTGTTCAGCCTTGCTGAGGAAAGATAGCCCGCGTACCCGTCGAGCGGGTGTCCCGAAAGGTAAAGCCCCGTCGCCTCCTTTTCAAGGGACAAAAGCATTTCCTTGGGCATTTCCTCAACCCTTTGCGGCTCATATTTTACGGCGTCGCCCATCTCGTCAAAGAGGTTTAACTGACCCTGTGCCGAAAAGCGTTTTTCGCTGTCGACCGCCGCCATAACGCCGTCAATATTATAAAGCATCTGTCTTCGGTTTTCATGGAGTCCGTCCATAGCGCCGCTTTTAATAAGCCCCTCAAGCGCCTTGCGGTTAAATTCGCGCGAGTAATTTCTAAGGCAAAAGTCGTAAACAGAGCTGTAAAGCCCGTTTTCCTCCCTCTCCTTTATAAGCCTTTCTATTATGCCCATTCCGAGATTTTTTACTGCCATTAGTCCGAAACGGATATTTTTTCCGTCTGGCGTAAAGCCCGCAAGACTGTAATTTACCGAGGGCGGCAGAACCTTTATTCCCTGCCGCCTTAAATCCGCGGTGTAAAGGGCGATTTTAGAGCCGCTGTCCATCATAGAGGTCATAAGCGCCGCGAAATATTCGGACGGATAGCGGCATTTTAAATACGCCGTCCTGTACGCAACAAAGGAGTACGCCGCCGCGTGCGCCTTGTTAAAGGCGTAGGAGCTGAAGCTTGACATATCGTTAAAAATCTTGTTGGCGGTCTCCTCGCTCACTCCGTTTTTGAGGGCGCCGCAGCACAATACATTGCCGTTTTCATCTTTTTCGCCGTGGATAAAAAATTCCCGCTCGCGCTCCATTACCGCGTGCTTCTTCTTCGCCATAGCACGCCTGACAATATCCGCCCTTCCGAGGGAATAGCCCGCAAGGGTTCTGAAAACCTGCATTACCTGCTCCTGATAGACAATACAGCCGTAGGTTACGTCAAGTATGGGCTTTAAAAGCGGCGTATCGTACCTGACGTCCTCGGGGTGGTGGCGGTTGTGGATATATTTAGGTATCGAGTCCATAGGTCCGGGGCGGTAAAGGGAAAGAATAGCCGTCAAATCCTCTATACTTTGCGGTCCGAACTGACGGAGCACGCTCTTCATTCCCTCAGATTCAAACTGAAAAACCCCGTCGGTAAGCCCCTTGCCCATCATTTTATAGGTATCGCTGTCGTCAAGGGGTATCTTTTCAATATCAAAGCCCGGCTCTTTTTTTCTTATAAATTCCTGCGCGTCGGCGATTACGGTCAGGTTGCGAAGCCCTAAAAAGTCCATTTTAAGGAGTCCCAGCTCGTCGAGTGCAGTCATTGTATACTGGGTCACAACCGCGTCGTCGTTTACGGCGAGCGGGACATACTCGGCAATCGGCTTGTCCGATATAACAACCCCTGCCGCGTGGGTGGAGGCGTGGCGCGGCATACCCTCTAATTTCATCGCCATATCGATAAGCTCTTTTATCTGCGGGTCGTTTTCGTAAAGAGCGCGAAGCTCGCCCGAGCCGTTCATTGCCTTTTCGATGGTCATTCCGAGCGATTGCGGAATAAGCTTTGCGGTCTTGTCGCATACGGCGTAGGGTATATCCATTGCCCTGCCGACGTCCCTGATAGCCGCCCTTGCCGCCATTGTGCCGAAGGTGACGATCTGGGAAACGCGGTCGGAGCCGTACTTTTTTATGACGTAATCTATCACCTTTTGACGGTTTACATAGCAAAAATCAATATCAAAATCGGGCATTGAAACCCTCTCGGGGTTCAAAAAGCGCTCGAAATAAAGGTCGTATTTTATGGGGTCAATACCCGTGATTCCTATGCAGTATGCGGCAAGGCTTGCCGCCCCCGAGCCTCTGCCCGGGCCTACGGGTATACCGTGGCTTTTTGCGTAGTTTACAAAGTCGGCTACTATCAGATAGTAGTCAACATAGCCCATACGGTTTATAACCTCAAGCTCGTAGTCAAGGCGGTCGGTCACCGTTTTATCGGGGTTTTCGCCGTAAATTCTGTGCAGTCCCTCAAGACACTTTTCCCTGAAATATTCGAAATGGTCGCGCTCCCCTATATCAAAGCGGGGAAGCTTTATTTTGCCGAACTCAAAGCTTACATTACACCGCTCGGCTATTTTCGCGGTGTTTGTCAGAGCCGAGGGCGTACCGCCGAAAAGCTCCGCCATTTCCTCGGCGGATTTCAGGTAAAACTCGTTTGTTTTAAATTCAATCGGGTTGTCCTCGGTAATTTTTGAGCCTGTCTGTATGCACAAAAGCACCTTGTGCATTTTAAAATCGCCGTGATTTATATAATGCACGTCGTTTGTAGCGACAAGCCCTATTCCCGTTTCCTCGGAAATCCTTATTATCTGGGGATTAACTCTTCCTTGCTCCTCAATTCCGTGATCCTGAAGCTCTAAAAAGTAGTTGTTCTCACCGAAAGTATCCCTGTACCAGAGCGCGGTTTCCTTTGCCTTTTCGTATTCGCCGTTTAATAGAAGCTGAGGTATTTCCCCCGCAAGGCAGGCGGAAAGGGCGATTATACCGCTATGGTATTTTTTTAACAGCTCGCGGTCGATACGCGGCTTTGAGTAAAATCCCTCGGTAAAGCCTAATGAAACAAGCTTTATTAAATTGCGGTAGCCCTCGTTATTTTCGCAAAGCAGTACTAAGTGGCTGTAACGGCTGTCCAAGCCCTTTTGCTTGTCAAAGCGGCTTCGGGGAGCGACGTAAACCTCGCACCCGATAATCGGCTTAACCCCTTTTGAAAGAGCGTATTTATAAAAGCTTATCACGCCGTACATAACGCCGTGGTCGGTGATTGCAAGCGCGGTTTGACCAAGCTCTGCCGCGCGGTCGATAAGCTGTTCAATACGGCAGCAGCCGTCTAAAAGGCTGTACTCGGTATGAACGTGAAGATGTGTAAAGTCCATACGCTCCCCTCCGTTTCATCGGGATTTTTCCCTTTCTTTAAGCTCGGTGTAAATTTCAATAATTTTATTAAGTCTGTGGTTAAGCCCCGATACGGTTATGTGCTCGCTTGACAGGGCGCAAAGCTCCTTTAAGGTCGCCTCGGGGTTGCTCTCGCGAAGCATAGCGGCGCTTAACAGCTCACCCGGCAGACTGTCGAGCCTGTCGGTTTTTCTTAAATATTCAATCGCCGCACGCTGTTTAATTGAAGCCTCCACGGTTTTTGAGATATTCGCGCTGTCGCAGTTATTCGCGCGGTTTATTTTATTTTTAACGCTTTTCATTATTTTAGTATCTATAAAATCGAGCGTCATGTGCGGAACGCCCATAAGGGTAAGCAGGTCTTCGATAAGCCCGCTTTCCTTTGTGTAAAGCACGGCCGTCTTGCCGCGCTCTGCTTTTTTAAGGGTTATTCCGTGAGCCGACAGAAGCCCCGAAAATTCCTCTGCAATACCGCCGTTTCTTATCATAAACTCGGCGCGGTACTCCTTTTCGGGGTCGTTTATATTGCCGCAGGCTAAAAAAGCCCCGCGGACAAAGCTTTGAAAGCAACATTCACGGCTTATTATTTCGGAATTAACAGGGCTTTCGGCTATGCCGTAATCGTAGGCGGCGAGGATTTTAAGCCTGTCCGCCTCGGAGACCACTTCCGCCTTATAGGTAGGTCTAACACTCCCGCCCTCGGTAATTACCGCCTTTGCATTGAAGATTTCGTAAAGCAGGGCGGCGTAATATTCCGCCGTTTTCTTATTGTTCGTCTGCATAGAAATACGCTTGACCGAAAACGACCTGCTGAAGAGCATAAATCCGTAAGCCAGCGGTAGCTTACAGCATTCCGATACCCTTATTCCCGCCAGCTCATTTTTAACATCTTTACAAAACGACATAATTTTTTAATGCTTATAAATGTCTCGGTGCTCTATCGAGCAGTTGTAATTTTCGTTTATCAAATGCTCGCCGATAAGCTTTGCAAAGGTGACCGAGCGGTGCTTTCCGCCCGTACAGCCGATTGAAATTATAAGCTGGCTTTTGCCCTCCTTGGCGTAAAGCGGTACGGCACAGTCGATAAACCCAAGCAGGCGGGACAAAAACTCCTTACTGTCCTCGCTTGCCATAACATAATCCCTTACCTCTTTGTCAAGCCCCGTTTTTTCTTTCAGCTCCTCAACGTAAAAGGGGTTGGGCAGACAGCGCACATCGACCACCAAATCCGCCTCGGTGTCCGAGCCGTACTTAAAGCCGAAGGACTTGCACTGGATTTTAAGTACATTGCTTACGCTGCCGCAGAAGATATTTGAAAGCTGAACCTTCAGCTGAGAAATCGAGATATGGCTGGTATCCACGACAAAGTCGGACATATACCGTATTTTTTTGAGCATCTCCCGCTCCTTTTTAACGGCGGCGGAAACCGACATATTTTCGCTGTCAGCCAGAGGGTGCTTGCGGCGGTTTTCCTTATAACGCCTTATCAGCACATCGTCCGCCGCGTCAAGAAAGAGGATTTTATACTCGGTATGA
This sequence comes from uncultured Oscillospiraceae bacterium, assembly GCA_902496265.1. GTDB lineage: Bacteria > Bacillota > Clostridia > Oscillospirales > Acutalibacteraceae > UBA737. Next base: position 3,008 of record CABVAD010000049.1, on the reverse strand, counting down.
TTGTTTTTAAGGCTTGTTAAAACGTCCTCAATCTCATTAAACAGAATACCCCCGCGCATATCGGTGACAATCGCCATTTTGTTAAGCAGGTCGCCGCTTCTCGCCGAAAGCTCTACAAAGGAGGGTATTATAGCGGGCGGAATGTTATCAACACAGTAAAAGCCTATGTCCTCAAGGACATTAGCCGCCTGCGATTTGCCCGCTCCCGACATTCCCGTTACAATTAAAAGCTCCATTTTACTCACCCTTTTCCTCTCTGCCTATAAAGATGACCTCGCGCTCTAATTTTACGCCGTCCTTTGCTAAAACCGTATCGCTTACCCTTTGGCTGAGCTTTATTACGTCCGCCGCGGTCGCCCCGCCGCGGTTTATTATAAAGCCCGCGTGCTTTTCGCTTACCTGCGCTCCGCCCACAGACGTTCCCTTAAGCCCGTTTTTTTCTATAAGAGCGCCCGCGAAATAGCCCTCGGGTCTTTTAAAAAAGCTGCCCGCGCTCGGGTATTCAAGCGGCTGCTTTGACTTTCTGCGGCTTATATAGTCTTCCATTTTTTCTTCAATTCCTTTTCTATCACCCTTATGAAGCCTTAACACGGCACCGATAACGGTCATTCCGTTTTCCTTGAATACGCTTTTTCGGTATCCGAAATTCATTTCCTCGGCGTTTACTTTAATAAGCGTTCCGTCCGCCGTCATACACTCGGCGCTTAAAACCGCGCCTGATATTTCGCCGCCGTACGCCCCCGCGTTCATATAAACCGCGCCGCCGATGCTCCCCGGTATTCCGTAGGCAAATTCTAGCCCTGTAAGGGAGCTTTCAAGCGCCGCCCTGCAAACCTCCGAAAGCGCCGCCCCCGCGCCGCAGGTGATTTCCTCACCCGAGACCGAGATGCCGTTAAGCGACGAAAGGCTTATAACCGCGCCCTCAATGCCGAGGTCGGAAACCAAAAGGTTAGAGCCTTTTCCGATAACAAAACGCGGAATATTAAGCTCGCCGCATTTTTTAAATACGGCGGAAAGCTCCGAAGCCGAGCGGACGGAGATGAAAATATCCGCCGCTCCCCCGATTTTAAAGCTTGTGTGACAGCTCATAGGCTCGTTAAGCTTATACTCTATTGAATTTTCCTCGCAAAACTCTTTTAAAGCTTGAAGACTCATAACCGCTCCGATTTTAAAAATTATTTATACAGCTCGCAAAGATAGGCCGCGCCGATTATTCCCGCGTCGTTTCCGAGCTCGGCAACCTTTATCTCGGTGTTTTTCTCGATATTTCTCGCGTAGTTTTCGCCCTCTAAAAAAGCCTTTATGGGCTTAATCAGGTTGTCGCCCTCTTTTGAAATTCCGCCGCCTATGCAAAGCACGTCGGGCTGGAATATATTTATATTATTGGAAACGCCGACCGCGACGTATTCAACATATTTATCTACCACCATCTTGCCCGCCGCGTCGTCCTTACGCATAGCGTCAAAGGCGGTTCTGCCGTCAACCCTGTTTATGTCGCCGCCGCAAAGCTCCCACATAACCGATTTAGGATATTTTATCATTGCCTGCTTGGTCTGACGGATAAGCGCGGTCGCCGAGGCGTAGGCCTCCCAACAGCCCTGTCTGCCGCAGGAGCACATCTCGCCCCCCATGGCGATAACGGTGTGACCCAGCTCCGCGCCCGCGTAGTTTGAGCCCGAGTAAATCTTGCCGTCGATTATAACGCCGCCGCCGACGCCCGTGCCCAAGGTTATTGCTATAAAGTCGTTCGTACCTCTGCCCGCGCCCGCGATATACTCGCCGTAAGCCGCCGCGTTGGCGTCGTTTTCAATGTAAAAATCAACCCCCGTGCGCTCCTTAAGCATTTTTGCCATAGGCACGTTATTAAACCCTAAGTTGTTAGCGTAGCAAACCACGCCGTGTACGGGGTCGATAGCTCCGGGCGAGCCTACGCCCATTGACTCAATATCGCCGAGCTTCAGCCCCGCGCCTTCAATTGCGATGTTCGCCGCCTTTACCATATCGTCTATAACCTCTTCGGCGGGACGCGGCAGATTGGTTTTAATTTTCCCTGTTGCGACTATATTATAATTACCGTCCACAACTCCCGCCACAATATTTGTTCCTCCGAGATCGATTCCAAGCTTATACATTTTTTACACTCCTAATAATTTTTATTAAAACGGGTTTACTGTTTCAGCGGCGGTTTCTGTTTTTTCCGCGTCATCGGTCATACCGAGCTTCTGAAGCAGATCCTGCGCCGCATTGTAGCCGAGCTTCTTCTGACGGCTGTTCATAGCCGCGACCTCTATGATAACCGCAAGGTTACGTCCGGGCTTTACGGGGATTGTATGGGAGGGAATTTCCAGCCCCAAAATACTTGTAGTCTGATTTTCCAGCCCCATACGGTCGTAAACCTTGTTTACGTCCCACGGCTCCAAATTAATAACAAGGTCAATCTTTTCGGTAAGCTTGACCGCGCCCGCGCCGAAAATACGGCTGGCGTTAATAATACCTATTCCGCGAAGCTCAATAAAATGCCTGATATTATCGGGCGCAGTACCGACAAGCGATTTGTTTGATACTCGCCTTATCTCCACCGCGTCGTCCGCAATAAGGCGGTGGCCGCGTTTAATAAGCTCAATAGCCGTCTCGCTCTTACCTACTCCGCTCTCGCCGAGCAAAAGTATACCCTCGCCGTAGACCTCGACAAGCACGCCGTGGCGGGTAATCCGCGGTGCAAGGCAAAGATTTAAATACGCGATAAGCGCCGCGGTAAAGGCGGAGGTGGACTCCCCCGTGCGAAGCAGGGGCACGCCGTATTCCTTAGCGATTTTCACATACACGTCCCCAACATCAAGATCGCGGCAGATAATGACCGCGGCGGGCTTATGTGAGAAAAACTCCCGAAGCCTGCTCTCCGCCTTTTCGGGGGTAAAGCGCAGGATAAAGCCCTCCTCGCTTTTTCCGATAATCTGAATTCTTTTTTCGTCAAAGAACTCGAAATATCCCGCCATATGAAGCCCCGG
>CABVAD010000048.1 GCA_902496265.1 uncultured Oscillospiraceae bacterium | reverse complement strand
GTGATAATCCCAAAAGCACTACTTTAATTAAGTATTTTATAAAAGGAGAAAGAATGATGGAAAAGAATTATTCGGTAGTAGACAGCGTCGAGACCCTCGAAGCGGCAATCGAGAGGGTAAGAGCCGCTCAGAAGAAGTTTGCGACCTACACCCAAGAACAGGTAGACGCAATCTTCAAGGCCGCCGCCACCGCCGCTAACCAAGCGCGTATACCGCTTGCGAAATCAGCGGTTGAGGAGACGGGTATGGGTATCGTCGAGGATAAGGTTATCAAAAACCACTACGCCTCGGAGTATATCTACAACGCCTACAAAGACACCAAAACCTGCGGCGTAATCGAGGAGGACAAGGAGTTCGGAATTAAGAAGGTAGCAGAGCCTATCGGCGTAATCGCGGCGGTAATTCCTACCACCAACCCGACCTCTACCGCTATTTTCAAGACCCTCGTTGCCCTTAAGACCCGCAACGGTATCATCATAAGCCCCCACCCGAGGGCCAAGAAATCCACAATCGCCGCCGCTAAGATAGTTCTTGAGGCTGCTGTTAAGGCGGGCGCTCCCGAGGATATTATCAGCTGGATTGACATTCCTTCTCTTGAAATGACCAACCTTGTTATGAAGGAGGCGGATATAATTCTCGCCACAGGCGGTCCGGGAATGGTACACGCCGCATATTCAAGCGGTAAGCCCGCTTTGGGCGTCGGCGCGGGCAACACCCCCGCTATCATTGACGACACAGCCGATATTCTGCTTGCCGTTAACTCCATTATTCATTCAAAGACCTTTGACAACGGTATGATCTGCGCCTCCGAGCAGTCGGTAATCGTTCTTGACAAGGTTTATAAAAAGGTTAAAAAGGAATTTGCCGACAGAGGCTGTTACTTCTTAAATCCCGAGGAGACCGAGAAGGTACGCAAGACCATTATTATTAACGGCGCGCTTAACGCTAAGATAGTAGGTCAGAAGCCTGTTACCATTGCCGCGCTTGCGGGCGTTGAGGTTCCCGAAAAGACAAAGATACTTATCGGCGAGGTTGAGAGCGTTGAGCTTTCAGAGGAGTTCGCTCACGAAAAGCTTTCTCCTGTGCTTGCTATGTATAAGGCAAAGGACATTGATGACGCGTTCGACAAGGCAGAACAGCTTATAGCAGACGGCGGTTACGGTCATACCTCTTCAATCTACTTAAACGCGGTTACCGAGAGAGAGAAGCTCGATAAATTTGCCGCACGTATGAAGACCTGCCGTATCCTTGTTAACACCCCCTCGTCACAGGGCGGTATCGGCGACCTTTACAACTTTAAGCTTGCTCCCTCGCTTACCTTGGGCTGTGGCTCTTGGGGCGGTAACTCGGTATCCGAGAATGTAGGAGTTAAGCATTTAATCAATATCAAAACGGTTGCCGAGAGGAGAGAAAATATGCTTTGGTTCAGAGCGCCCGAAAAGGTTTACATTAAGAAGGGCTGTCTGCCCGTTGCCCTTGACGAGCTTAAAAATGTTATGGGCAAGAAAAAGGCTTTCATTGTTACCGACAGCTTCCTGTTCAACAACGGCTATACAAAGCCGATTACAAACAAGCTTGACGAAATGGGAATTGAGCATGCCACCTTTGCGGACGTTGCTCCTGACCCGACCCTCCAGTGCGCACAGAAGGGTACAGAGCAGATGCGCGCATTCGCTCCCGATGTAATTATTGCAATCGGCGGCGGCTCGGCTATGGACGCGGCTAAGATTATGTGGGTACTCTACGAGCATCCCGAGGCCGACTTTATGGATATGGCTATGCGCTTCTCGGATATCAGAAAGAGAATTTACACCTTCCCGAAGATGGGCGAAAAGGCTTACTTTATCGCCGTTCCCACCTCCGCGGGTACAGGCTCCGAGGTTACTCCCTTCGCGGTTATCACCGACGCCGACACAGGTATTAAATACCCGCTCGCCGATTACGAGCTTATGCCGAATATGGCTATCGTTGACGCGGATATGCATATGTCCGCTCCTAAGGGCTTGACCGCCGCTTCGGGTATCGACGCGGTTACCCACAACTTAGAGGCTTACGCTTCAATGCTCGCGACAGACTACACCGACGGTCTGGCTATCCGCAGTCTCCAGATGATATTCAAATATCTCCCCGCGGCTTATGACAACGGTCCTAACGACCCCGTTGCGCGCGAGAAAATGGCTAACGCCGCTACTATGGCGGGTATGGCTTTTGCAAACGCGTTCCTTGGTGTTTGCCACTCTATGGCACACAAATTAGGCGCTTTCCACCACATTCCGCACGGCGTTGCAAACGCGCTTATGATCGACGAGGTTATCCGCTTCAACTGTGCCGAGGTTCCGGCAAAGATGGGTACCTTCCCGCAGTATGACCACCCGCACACCCGCGCCCGCTATGCCGAGGTTGCAGAGGCGCTCGGAATTAAGGGAAAGAACGACGAAGAAAAGGTTGAGGGTCTTATCGCGGCTCTTGACGAGCTTAAGGCGAAGGTCGGAATCAAGAAGACCATACGCGACTATGTTCCCGATGAGGCGGATTTCTTAGCTCGTCTTGACGAGATGACCGAGCAGGCGTTCGACGACCAGTGCACAGGCGCTAACCCGCGTTATCCGCTGATGAGCGAAATCAAGCAAATGTACTTGAACGCTTACTACGGCACACATGAAAATGTTTAATAGGGGGTAAATAAAATGAAACTTGACAAGATTATCGCAGTCAGAACCGGCAAAACAATATATAAGGACGAGAACCGCGCTGTAAAGGTATTTGACGCCGACTATTCAAAGGCGGATATTTTGAATGAGGCTCTCAATCAGGCGCGTATTGAGGAAACGGGTCTAAATATTCCGAAAATATTGGGCGTTAATATGATTGACGGCAAGTGGGCGATTGTCAGTGAGTTTATTAAGGGTAAGACAATGGCTCAGCTTATAGAAGAAAACCCCGACAAGTTTGACGAATATTTGGAGCAGTTTGTTGATATCCAGATGAGCGTTCACGAGATGAAGGCTCCTCTGCTTACAAAGCTTAAGGACAAAATGAACCGCAAAATAAGCCAGGCGGACATTGACGCCACCACCCGCTACGAGCTTCACACCCGCCTTGAGGGTATGCCCAAGCACGACAAGGTCTGCCACGGCGACTTCAACCCCTCCAATATAATCATCACCGACGAGGGTGTTCCCTATATTATCGACTGGTCGCACGCTACGCAGGGTAATGCCTCGGCGGACGTTGCGAGAACCTACCTTCTTTTCTGGCTTGACGGAAATATAGAGGGCGCTAAGAAGTATATGGAGCTTTTCTGCAAGAAGAGCGATACCGCAAAGCAGTACATTGAAAAATGGCTTCCGATTGTTGCCGCTTCCCAGTCCGTAAAGGGCAACGCAAAGGAGAGAGAATTCCTGCTTTCCTGGGTTGACGTTGTAGATTACGAATAATCGCTTTTTGGGAGGAAAGAAAATGAAAGTAACAGTATGTATAGGCAGCTCCTGCCACCTTAAGGGTTCAAGACAGGTTGTTGAGGAATTTCAATATCTTATTTCGGAAAACAATCTTAAGCAAGAGGTTGAACTCGGCGGTACTTTCTGTATGGGCAACTGTCAAAAGGGCGTTTGCGTCACCGTTGACGGCGAGCTTTATTCCGTATCCCCTGAAACCGCTAAAAGCTTTTTTGAGGAGAATATTCTCGCAAATTTTAAGTGATTTAAACGAGGGAGGAGCTTTTGCTCCTCCTAAATACAATATTTAAAAAGGACTGACCTTATATGTCTGAGTTTTTAAAGCTTAAAAAGTCGAACTGTAAGAACTGTTATAAGTGTATACGCCATTGTCCCGTAAAATCCATTAAGTTTTCGGGCAATCAGGCGCATATAGTCGGAGATGAGTGCATACTCTGCGGTCAGTGCTTTGTTGTTTGTCCGCAGAACGCAAAGGAAATCGCGGACGAAACCGAGCGGGTAAAGGTGCTTATAAACTCAGGAGCGCCCGTAATAGCCAGCGTTGCGCCCTCCTTTATCGCGAATTATGACGGCGTTGGTTTCTGTGAATTAAAAGCGGCGCTTAAAAAGCTGGGCTTTGCCGACGCGGAGGAAACCGCGGTAGGAGCAACCATTGTAAAACGTGAATACGAGCGCCTTTTGGAAGAGGAGCACAGAGATATTGTCATATCCTCCTGCTGTCATTCGGTTAATCTGCTTATTCAGAAATACTATCCTTCCTGTCTTTCCTATTTGGCAAATGTTTTGTCGCCTATGCAGGCGCACTGCGAGGATATAAAGCGCCGCAATCCCGATGCTAAAACCGTATTTATAGGGCCCTGCGTTGCCAAAAAGGACGAGGCGGACTATTATGCGGGAATCACCGACGCGGTGCTTACATACGAGGAGCTTACACGCTGGTTTAGCGAAGAGGGAATCACCTTAGAGCAGAAGCTTGATAAAAACGATGAAAGCTTAGCCCGCTTTTTCCCGACCGCTGGCGGTATTTTAAAAACCATGGAGGCGAAAATGCTTCCCAACTATACCTATCTTGCGATTGACGGGGTGGAGAACTGTAAGGCGGCGCTTCACGATATTGAAGAGGGCAGAATAAGCCACGCCTTTATCGAGATGTCCGCCTGTGCGGGAAGCTGTATCGGAGGTCCTGTAATGGAAAAATACCACCGTATGCCCGTAAGGGATTATATGGCGGTTGCGGGCTACGCGGGCAAAAAGGACTTTGACGTTGCCCAGCCCGACTTTTCGACGCTTCGTAAAAATCTTGAATATATCGACCGCAAGAATATAATGCCCGCCGAGTCAGAAATAAAGGACGCGCTTCGCAAAATGGGCAAGCTAAAGCCCGAGGATGAGCTTAACTGCGGCTCCTGCGGATATAATACCTGCCGTGAAAAGGCAATTGCTATCATTCAGGGCAAGGCGGAGGTTTCGATGTGTCTGCCCTTCTTAAAGGAGCGGGCGGAAAACTTCTCAGATAATATTATTAATAATACCCCTAACGGTATTGTCGTATTGAACGAGGATTACGAGGTTCAGCAGATAAACAAGGCAGCGCTTAAGCTTATGAACATACCGCGCGCATCGGACGTTATGGGCGAGCCGATAATCCGCATTTTAGACCCCAAACCCTTTATGGACGTACAGCGCACGGGGAAAACGATTAGAGACAGCAAGGTTTATCTTGCGGAGTACGATAAATACGTTGAACAGACCATTGTAGCCGATAAGGAGTACAAGGCGCTTATTGGCATTTTGCGCGACGTAACGGAGGAAGAGGAGCAGAAGCAGAAGAAAGAGGACTTGAGCCGTCAGACGGTGGAGACCGCCGATAAGGTTGTTGAAAAGCAGATGCGGATAGTTCAGGAAATCGCGTCTCTTTTGGGCGAAACCGCGGCGGAAACCAAAATCGCGCTTACCAAGCTTAAGGAGTCGATGACCGATGAATAATCTCTGCGCGGATATAGGCTACCGCAGTATTTTTCACGACGGCGAGGAGCTTTGCGGCGACCATGTGGACGTTATCGAGCAGGAGGACGGCTCGACCGTAATAGTGCTGGCGGACGGACTCGGCAGCGGGGTAAAGGCGAGTATTCTGTCAACCCTTACCTCCAAGATAATATCCACTATGATAGCGGCGGGACTTTCGCTTGAGGACTGCGTTCATACAATCGCGGCCACTCTGCCCGTATGCTCCGAGCGCGGGGTCGCATATTCAACCTTTACCATAATGAGGCTTGTCGGGGCGGGCGAAGCCGAGCTTATACAGTACGACAATCCTATGCTTATTTGTCTTCGGGACGGCGAGGAGTACGATTACCCCAAAACCGAGATTAATATAGAGGGTAAGAAAATCTTTCAGTCGAGAATCAGACTGAAAGAGGACGACGTTTTCATTATGATGAGTGACGGCTGTCCCCACGCGGGGATAGGCACGGAATATAATTTTGGCTGGGAGCGGGCGGATATAGTCGAGTTTATGAAGACCTTTTATTCGGTCGGCTATACCGCGAAGACCCTTTCGACAATTCTTATCGACGAATGTAACCGCCTTTACGGAGGAAAACCGGGCGACGACGCGACCGCTTGCGTTATAAGAATAAGGCGGCGCGAGCCGATGAATCTTTTGTTCGGGCCGCCCTCCAACCGCGACGACTGCGATAAAATGATGTCCCTTTTCTTCTCTAAGGAGGGCAAGCATATTATCTGCGGCGGCACAACCTCTACAATAGCGGCAAAGTATCTCGGCAAGCCGCTTAAACCCAAGCTTGAGTTTATAGATAAGGATATTCCTCCGACAGCAGAGCTTGAGGGGGTCGATTTGGTGACCGAGGGCGTTATAACCGTAAGCCGTGTGCTTTCCTATGCAAAGGATTACCTTAACGACAACGAATCCTATTCTCAGTGGGGGGTTAAGAGGGACGGAGCGTCGCTTATATGTCGGCTTCTTTTTGAGGAGGCGACCGATATTAACTTTTTTGTCGGCAGGGCGGTAAACCCGGCTCATCAGAATCCTGATTTGCCGATAAATTTCAACATTAAAATGCAGCTTGTAACAGAGCTGTCCGATTGTCTTAAAAAAATGGGCAAAAAAATCAAGGTCAGCTATTTTTAAACAGTTTTTGACATATAAGGTTTAGTGCAAGGAGAAATTGCTTTGAGAAAATTTGATACAAAGGTTCAGTATTTGAAATATAAGGTGTTGCGCGAGGTCGCCCGCGAGGCGTGGAACGGAACGCTTACGCAGAATTTGCTTGATATTCCGAAAACCATCGTTCCGGGCAACGAGCCGACAATGCGCTGTTGTGTATACAAGGAACGCGCTATATTGGGCGAGAGGGTTAAAATCGCAATGGGGGGAAATAAAAACAACCCCAACGTAATTGAGGTTATTGAAATAGCCTGCGACGAGTGCCCTATGGGCGGCTACGAGGTTACCGAGGCGTGCCGCGGCTGTTTGGCTCACCGCTGTGAGGACGTTTGCCGCAGAGGGGCGATAACCTTTGACAGCCAGCAAAAGGCGCATATTGATAAAACAAAGTGCGTGGAATGCGGTCAGTGCGCCAAGGTATGCCCCTACAGCGCGATTATGGATTTCAAGCGCCCCTGCGTTAAATCCTGCAAGGTCGGAGCAATTTCTATGACCGAGACCAAGGCGGCGTGCATTGACAACGGCAAGTGTATTTCCTGCGGTGCTTGCGTTTACCAGTGTCCGTTCGGCGCTATAACCGATAAATCGTATATTCTTGACGCTATTGAGATGCTTAAAAATAAGGAAAAGGTTTACGCCGTTGTCGCACCTTCAATATCCAGTCAGTTTAAATATGCGAAGCTCGGTCAGGTTATCTCGGGCATTAAGGCGCTCGGCTTCCATTCGGTTGTCGAGGCGGCGCTCGGGGCTGATATGGTGGCATACGCCGAGTCTGGCGAGCTTGCCGAAAAGGGCTTTTTAACCAGCTCCTGCTGTCCCGCTTTTGTAAGCTATGTAAAGGGTCAGTTCCCCGAGCTTGCGGAATATATTTCGCACAATCTTTCTCCCGCGGCGACCATTGCAAAGTACATAAAGAATAATGATCCTAAGTCCAAGGTTGTCTTTATCGGGCCCTGTACTGCAAAGAAAATGGAATACCAAAAGGAGGAGGTGCGCCCGTATATTGACTGCGTTATCACCTTTGAGGAGCTTCAGGCGCTGTTTGACAGCCGCGAGCTTGAAATTACCGAGATGGAGGAGGGCGTGCTTGACAACGCCTCCTACTACGGCAGAATTTTCGCCCGATGCGGCGGACTCGCCGACGCGGTCGCACAGGGTCTCAAGGAGCGCGGCGTGACCGATTTCGATTTAAAGGCGGTCTCCTGCGACGGTATAGAGGAGTGCCGAATGGCTTTGCTTAAAAAGAGCAAGAAGGTGCTTGACGCAAACTTTATCGAGGGTATGGCGTGCGTAGGCGGCTGTATCGGCGGCGCGGGCTGTCTTACCCACGGCGAAAGAAACAAGGCCGAGGT
>CABVAD010000047.1 GCA_902496265.1 uncultured Oscillospiraceae bacterium | reverse complement strand
TAGCGTTTACGCCTTTTTTTATAAGTAAATCCTTAAAACGTATTATTTTATTTTTATCCGGCTTTTTAAAGGAATTTTCCTTAACGGGATTCGCAGGTATAAGATTGACGTGGCACATAATGCCCTTTAACCGCTTTGCTAATTCCTCCGCACACCCGTCGCTGTCGTTGACCCCGTCTATCAGGGCGTATTCAAAGGAAATACGCCTTGTTGTGACCGCCTGATACTCCTTGCAGGCGGCTAACAGCTCATCGATATTCCACTTTTTGTTCACCCGCATTATCGAGGAACGGATTTCATCATTAGGCGCGTGGAGCGAAATCGAAAGAGTAATCGGGAAATTATATTCCTTAAGCTTTTTTATCCCGCTTACAACCCCCGAGGTTGAAAGCGAAATATGCCTGAGCCCGATGTTCAGTCCGCCGCTGTCCGACACAAGCCTTAAGAATCTGACCGAATTATCGAAGTTATCGAGCGGCTCGCCCATACCCATCATAACAATATTTGAAACTCTAATATCATTATCACGCTCGGCGGCGGTTATCTGGGCTAACATTTCGGAGGCGGTTAAATTCCTTGTAAGCCCCGCTATACCCGAGGCACAGAAGCTGCACCCCATTCTGCAACCGACCTGTGTTGAAATACATACCGTATAGCCGTGTTCGTATTTCATAAGCACCGATTCGATATACTCGCCGTCGTAAAGCCCGTAAACATATTTAACCGTTTCGTCAAGGCGTGAGGAAAGCCGCTTTACAATCTTAACATCGGCGATATAGGTCTTTTCCTTTAGCTCGTTTCTAAGCGTTAGCGGAATATTCGTCATATTGTCGAAATCGGTCTCGCCCGACTGAAGCCAGCGGAAAAGCTGTGCCGCGCGGAATTTGGGCTGACCTAAACTGCCGAGCATTTCTTCAAGCTCGTTTAAATACATAGACCTTATATCCTGTCTTTCCAAGCACGACACCTCCCTTTATCAGTCCTTAGTCAGCAGAGCGCAGTAGAACCCGTCTGTTTTATCAATATGCGGAAAATAGGTGTGTTCATACATTTTATGAAAACCATTATACTCCATTATAAAGGAATTTACAAGTTTTTCATTTTCCTCCCGCCTTAAGGTGCAGGTGGAGTACAAAATCCGTCCGCCCTTTTTAAGATAACGGGCGGCGTTTTCGAGTATTTTATACTGGAGCGCCTGAAGCTCTGAAAAATCGCTTTCGGGCTTATATTTAATATCGGGCTTTCTTCTGAGTACGCCTAATCCCGAGCAGGGAACGTCGCAGAGAATACAGTCGAACTCGCCTAAATCCTCGTTGTAAACGCAAGCGTCCGCCGTCATAGGCTTTATAATATCAACACCGAGCCGCTCTGCTCCGCTTTTTATAAGTCCGACCCGCTGTTCATAAAGGTCGCAGGAGATAATTTCCCCTTTGTTTTCCATTAAAAGCGCCATAGTAAAGCTTTTGCCGCCGGGCGCGGCGCACATATCGAGTACTCTTTCCCCTTTTTTGGGGTTCAGCACCGAAACCGCAGTCTGAGAAGAAATGTCCTCAGCGTAAAAATAACCCTTTTTATATAAATCAAAATCGGCGGCATCGATTCCCTTTTTAAGTATCAGGGCGTTTTCCGCTTCTGCCGTTTGGGCAGGTATTCCGCGCTTTTCAAGCTCCGATTTAAGCGTTTCGGTATCGGTTTTTAAGGTATTCACCCTTATGACAACAGGCGCAGGCTTAAGGCTTTCCTTTAAAAGCTCTTTAGCTGTCTCAGCCCCGTAATCGGTTATAAAGCTGTTTATTATCCATCCGGGACAGGAATACCGCACCGAAAGAGAATATGTGTCATTGCCGTCAGGCAGGGTGATTTGACTTCTTAAAATATTACGCAAAACCGCGTTTGCAAAGCCTGCGTTGCGGCTCTCACGTGAAGACTTGATAAGCCTTACCGCCTCGTTTACCGCCGCGCTGTCGGGAATCTTGTCCATAAACATTATCTGGTAAACCGCGCTCCGCAAAACCTCAAGTGTAAAGGGCGCAACCCTTTTAAGCGGGGTTTTAATAAATTTTGAAAGGACAAAATCTATTGTAATTTTGCGGTCCAAAACGCCGTAGAAAATCGCCGACGCAAACGCCCTATCCGCGTTTTCAAGCTTGCTTTCCCTTAGAACGGAGTTAAGGGCGATATTTGAATACGCGGCGTCGTTTTCTACCTTTAAAAGCGCCTTTACCGCCGCCTTTCTCGGGTTACTCACGGCCTATCACCGTACCGACGGCTATCGGTCTGCCGCAAAGCATCTGCTTAGCCGTCATCGGCTTCGAGCCCTCGGGCTGAACCGTTACAAGCTCAACCGCCGTACCGTCCTTGCAGGCGATAACAAGGCTGTCCGTGCTTTTAATAACCGTTCCCGCCCGAGCGTCCGTATTGTCAGCTACCGCCGCTTTTATAACCTTTACACGCTTATTTTCAAGGAAAAAATAGGCGCAGGGCCAAGAATAATAGCCCCTTACCGCGTTGTGAATCTCTTTTGCGGTTTTATTTTCAAAATTAAGCTGTGCCATTTCCTTTTTAATTATTGGCGCGTAGCTTGCCTTTTCCCCGTCCTGCTTTTGGGGAGTAATATTTCCCTTTTCCAAATCGGAAAGTGTATTCACCAAAAGCTCGGCGGTTATAACGGAAAGTCTGTCGAAAAGCTCCTCCGCCGTCTCTTCGGTGCCGATTTCGGTTTTCACGGTTTTTAAAATGTCGCCCGTGTCCATACCCTCGTCCATTTTCATTGCGGTAACGCCCGTCCGGCTTTCGCCGCATACAATGCACCACTGTATCGGCGAAGCCCCGCGGTATTTAGGCAATAGCGACGCGTGACCGTTCACACAGCCGTATTTCGGAATATTAAGAATTTCTTTCGGTAAAATCTTGCCGTACGCCACAACAACGATAGCGTCGGGCGCGATTTCCCTTAAAATCTCCTCTGCTTTTCCGTCCCTCAGCGTATTCGGCTGATAAACCGTAATTCCGTGATTTTCGGCGCAAACCTTAACGGGCGGCGCGGTAATTATATGCTTTCTGCCGACAGGCTTATCCGGCTGTGCGAAGACCGCCGCGATATTATGCCCCGCCGCTATCAACGCCTCAAGCGTATTAACCGCGTAATCGGGCGTTCCCATAAAAACAAGCTTCATTTATTCACCCCTGCGACGAATTTTTTTATCGGTCTTATCTATATAAAGTATGCCGTCAAGGTGGTCAATTTCGTGGCATAAAGCCCTCGCCTTAAAGCCCTCAGCGGTTACAGTAAAGCTGTTACCGTTTCTGTCCTGCGCGCGGACAGTCACCTTCATAGGACGGGTTACGCTCTCGTATCTGTTAGGAATGGAAAGACAGCCTTCCTCCCCCTCCTGCTTTCCGCTTGCGCTTTCGATAACGGGGTTGACAAGCTCGATAAGACCGTCTCCCACATCGACTATGCAGTAACGCCTTAATATTCCTATCTGCGGAGCGGCAAGACCCACGCCCTCCGCCTTATACATAGTCTCCGCCATATCGTCAAGAGTAGTCGCCAGTCTTTCGTCAAAGGTCATCTGCGTACGGCAGACCTTTCTTAAAACATCGTCGCCTAACTTTACTATGTTTCTTATTGCCAAATCGGTTTCCTCCTAAACAAATCCGAATCCGTTACGGGTTTACTCTCGTCAGCCTAAATTACGGTATCGGGGTTCATATCCGCGATAACCGCCGTATCGGGCAGGCGCTTGATTTCGAGCGCCCGCCTAAGCATTTCCCTGAATCTTTTGCTGTTACGGCATTTTATAATCATTCTATATCGGTATTTGCTGTTCACCACGGGCACAGCCGCAGGAGCAGGTCCTAAAATAATAAGCTTAACATCGGTATATTCACCCTTTAGCATTTCCTTAATTTTCCCGAAAATGCCGTTTATCGCCGTTTCGGCGTTTTTACGCTCGCCCGCGCGTGTGCTAACTACGCAAATATCACAGTAAGGCGGGTAAATCATAAGTTTACGGGTCATTATCTCGCTTTCATAAAAGCCCTCATAATCCTGTTTTGCGGCAAGCTCTATAAGCTCGCTGTCGGGATTTACCGACTGGACTATCGCAAGACCTTTGCTTTCACCCCTGCCCGCTCTGCCTACAACCTGCGTAAGGAGCGAAAAGGTTCGCTCAAAGCTTCTGAAATCCTCGCTGAAGGCGGCGCTGTCCGCCCCCAAAACGCCCACAAGGGTGACATTCGGGAAGTCAAGCCCCTTTGCGACCATCTGCGTGCCTAACAGTATATCGTATTCACCTGCCGCAAAGGCGGTCAAATACTCGGAGCATGACTCTCGGGCTAAGGTGCTGTCCGCGTCAACCCGCAAGACCCGCGCGCTCGGGAAAAGCTTTTTAATTTCCTCTTCCAGCTTTTGAGTTCCCGCTCCCAAAAACTTCATATGCTCATTGCCGCACTCGGGACATTTTGTATCCGCCGCAGCAGAATAACCGCAGTAGTGGCACATCATTCGGTGATTAGCCGAATGATATGTAAGCGAGATACTGCAGTTAGGACAGGTCATAACATACCCGCACTCGGGGCAGGAAATATATGTGTTATGTCCCCTGCGGTTTAAAAGCAGTATAACCTGCTTTTTATTATCAAGCGTTTCATTGACCGCCTCATAAAGCCTGCGGCTTACGGGCGAGGAATTACCGCCTAATATCTCTTTTTTCATATCGACGGTTTCTACCTTAGGCAGAACCGCGCCGCCGTAGCGTTTTGTAAGCTTAAACAGCGAATATTTACCCTGCTTTGCTGCAGTAAAGCTTTCTACCGACGGCGTAGCCGAGGCTAAGCAGAGAAGCCCTTTATTATACCGAACACGAAACGCGGCAAGCTGACTTGCGTGAAAGCGCGGAGACTGCTCCGATTTATAGGTATGCTCCTGCTCCTCGTCGATTATAATTAACCCTAAATCGGCAAAGGGAGCGAAAACCGCGCTCCTTGTTCCGAGAGCGATAAGCGCCTTTCCGCTTCTTACCCGCTCCCACTCGTCCAAGCGCGCGCCCTGCGACATTGCGCTGTGGAAAACCGCGACCTTATCGCCGTAGCGTTCTGTAAAAATCCTTAACATCTGCGGAGTAAGCGCAATTTCGGGCACCATTACGATAACCCCGCGCCCTTTAGCTGAAACCTCGTCGGCAAGCCTTAAAAAAACCTGAGTTTTGCCCGAGCCGGTTATGCCGTAAAGGAGCGAAATATTACCGCTTTGCTCGTTGTATTTTGAAATAAGACCGTCAAATGCCGCCTGTTGCTCATCTGTCAGTGTTATTTCGGTATTGTCGGTAACAGCCTTATTTTTTCCCTCGGTTCTGAAGACCCGCTTTTCAAAGCTTATAAGCACCTCACGGCTTATCAGTACATCAATTACCGACTGCGAAGCACCTGTAAAATATCTGATTTCCTTAACGCTTATACCGTCCGTACCTCCTACAAGCTCGGCGATTTCCCGCTGTCTTTTGGTAAGCTTTAAGCTGTCAAGCTCGTCGCAAGATACAGACAGCCGCACCCATTTTTCATTGGCGTCGTTTATCCTCCGTTTAGGCTCGCGGCTTAAAATAAGTGCCTGCTTTTCGGCAAGGGAGTCTAAAAGCTCGCCCGTTACGCCGAATTTTCTTTTAATGCTGTCCGAATCCTTTTCGCCCTTTACCTTAAGGTAGTCGAAAATTTCCCTTTCGGTGCCGTCAAGCAAGTTAAGCGAGGAAAACTCCTCGTTTGCCGAATAAAAGCTTGTAAGCTTAAAGCAAAGCCCCGCGGGCAGAGCCGCACGAACAGCCTCATAGTATGTGCAGAAGTAATTATCCCGCATATACTCGCAAAGAGCCAGAATTTCCCCGCTTAAAACAGGGGCTTTATCGGTTAAGGAAAGAACGGCTTTAAGCCCTTTAAGCTCAGCCGCTTCAATGCGGAAAATCATACCCTGCTTTTTAAGGTTTCCCTTTCCGAAGGGTACTGTAACCCGCATACCCGCGGCGGCTTCTCTTTGAAGCTCAGGCGGAATTATATAGCTGTAAAGCCTGTCAAAGGCAAACGCCGCGCCGTCAAGCGCGATTTGTGCCACAGGTCCCGTCATACTGCTGCCTCCCGAACTTCAATACTTTAATTACTTTTCCTCGGAAATCTCTCCCGCCAATTTATCAATCGCCATACTTACGGGCTTTTCGGTCGAAATATCGCCCGTTTCCTCCATATGCTTTGAAATCTCACGCGCGTTGTGCGCAATGTCGATTACAAGGCGGTATCTGTTGTCATAATTCTGAATAAGTTTTCCGATATTGGGATTTAGCATTTTGAAAGCACCTCATCAATAATGTTTTTTTGTCTGTCGGTTTTAAAGCTTGAGCTTAAAATCACAGATAATATATCATCGGCTGCCGCCGTAATATTGTCATTTACAATAATATAATCGTATTCCACAGCGCGTTTGATTTCACTGAGCGCACTGTTAAGCCGCTTTTCTATAAGCTCCTCGGACTCGGTTCCCCTGCCACGAAGTCTTCTCTTAAGCTCTTCAAAGGAGGGCGGCATAATAAATATGCTCACAGCCTCGGGCAGCTTTTCCCGTATCTGCGCCGCGCCGTTTACGTCTACCTCGATTATAATGTCCTTACCCTCCGCAATCGCCCTTTCAACAGGCTCGCGCGGCGTACCGTAATAATTGCCGACAAACACATTATGCTCAAGCAGCATATCGTTATCGATCATATATAGGAATTTCTCTCTGGAAATAAAGTTGTACTTTTCGCCCTCCCGCTCTCCCGAGCGCATAGCCCTTGTCACAGAGGATATTGAAAAAAGCAAATCGGGTCTGTTCCTAAAAAGCTCGGACAAAACCGTGTCCTTCCCCGAGCCGGACGGCCCGGAAATTATAAAAACTCCGCCCTTACTCATCGTCTTCCTCCTCGTCACTGATTGCCTCCTCGTCCTCGGTCATACGGTTTGCAACCGTTTCCGACTGGAGATAGGTTAAAATTATGTGGTCGCTGTCGGTTATAATAACCGCTCTTGTGCGCCTGCCGTGAGTGGCGTCAATCAGCGTGCCGCGCTCCTTAGCGTCCTGTATTATGCGCTTTATCGGTGCCGATTCGGGGCTTACTATCGCAACCATACGGCTTGCTGACACCATATTTCCGAATCCGATATTAACAAGCTTCATTTTTCCGCGTCCTTTCGGGAGTTAATAAGGCGAGAACCGCCGTTTTTCATTCAATATTCTGTATCTGCTCTCTGATTTTCTCAATTTCCGACTTTATGTCAACCACCGTATGGGCGATTTCAATATCCTGGGCCTTAGATCCGATTGTGTTCGCCTCGCGGTTCATTTCCTGAACGATAAAATCAAGCTTTCTGCCAATCGGTTGGTCTGATTCAAGCAGACTGCAAAACTGCTTTATATGGCTTTTAAGCCTTACGGTTTCCTCCGCAACCGCCACCTTGTCGGCAAATATCGCGGTCTCGGTCAAAAGGCGCTGCTCGTCAACCTGAAGGTCGCCGATAAGCTCCTTTATTTTCTGCTCCAATTTTTCGCGGTAGGCCTTCACGGTTTCTGGGGAACGCGTTTCTATAAAAGACACCTTTTCCAAAATAAAATCTGTTCGGGCCTTTACATCGCATTTGAGCCGCTCGCCCTCCGCCTCGCGCATTAAAATAAAGCTTTCCATCGCCTCCTCGGCTGTTTTAAGCACCGCCGCCGTGACTGTTTCCTCGGTTAAGGTCTGCCTTTTAACCGTGAAAAGCTCAGGATTGGTGACAAGTGCCGACATTTTTACATCATTCTTGATATGATAACGCCGTGACATATCGTTTATCGCCGCAAGATATGCGTCGGCGTACACGGTATTGACCCCAACCGCCGCCGCGCCCTCGCTGTTGTCCTCTATTATAACTGCCGCTTCAAGCTTTCCGCGGGAAATCCTCTGCTGACAAAAGCTCTTAAGCTTTTCATCAAGGAACATATATCCCTTAGGCAGTCTTGAGGTAAATTCAAAATATCTGTGATTCACCGCTTTAAATTCGACCGTTATGTTAAGCCCGTTTTCGGAGCACTTAGCCCTCCCGAAGCCGGTCATACTTCTGACCATCATTTTCACTTCCAAAAATCTCTATAGTATTTCATATTATTTT
>CABVAD010000046.1 GCA_902496265.1 uncultured Oscillospiraceae bacterium | reverse complement strand
GTGGTGGGAACAACAGGGCTCGAACCTGTGACCCTCTGCTTGTAAGGCAGATGCTCTCCCAGCTGAGCTATGCTCCCATCTGTGTACCGCCCGGAGCTATCACTCACCGGCGACAAGCAATATATTATCATAAGACATTTAATTTGTCAAGTATTTTTTTCCGATTTTTTTCGATTAATTATTTTTCGTATTTCCGCGCGGTCAAAGACATAGGCTTTTCTGCAAAAGCTGCATTTGATTTCGACTGCCGGATCTTCTTCCGCAATGCTTTCAAGCTCGGAAAGATTAAGGGAGGAAAGGGTTTTTTCGGTGCGCTCTCTTGAACAGCGGCATTTATAAGAAACCTCGTTTTCGGAGAGTACCTCCGTCTCAAAGCCGTCAAGCACAGCCTTTAAAATATCGAGTATATCCTTGCCCTCGTCTAATTGCTCGGTTACGGGGCGTGCTTTTTTTAAATTTTCCTCAAGGCGGGAAATTGTGCCTTCGTCCGCGGCGGGAAGGAGCTGTATAATATACCCGCCTGACTTTTTAACCGTAAGGTCGGGGTTTACAAGCACACCCAAGGCGCAGACGGTCGGGATTTGCTCGCTTACGGCGTAGTAAGATGTAATATCCTCCGCGATTTCGCCCGATACTATCGGGACAAAGCCGCTGTAGGGCTCTTTAAGCCCTAAATCCTTTATTACAAATACATTTCCGTCTGTACCCACCGCGCCCGAAACGTCGAGCTTGCCGTTTTCTTTAAGCGGAATTTCCACAACGGGGTTTACCGCGTAACCGCGCACGAAGCCTTTGGAGTCCGCGACAGCGGTAATCGCTCCCGCGGGGCCGCCGCCGTCGATTTTAACCGTGACGGTGTCCTTCTCGCCCTTCAGCATATTTCCCATCATAGAAGCCGCAGTGAGAAGTCTGCCTAAAGCCGCTGTGACTACCGCAGAGGTTTTGTGAAGCTGCTCCGCTTTTGCAACAATCTCGGTGCTGTCAATAGCAGAAGCCATAACCGCCCCGTCGCTTGTAATACATCTTATGAGCTTACTCATCTTTTGTTTCCTCTTTTTTTCGTGTTACATATACCGCCCGCTCGGTGTATTCCCATGCGGGATTGTCGGTCATATCGTCGTATATTTTTAAAATTTCAAGCCCCGCCGCATCGAGAGCTGTTTTCAGCTCCTCCTCGGTGTAGGGGCGCTCCGAAAAGTCCTCGGAGCTCCGTTTATAATATTCTCCGTCCCTTATGAAAAAGTCAAGCGAAATGTCGGTAACGCCCGTTTCCTCGTCGGTGGAATTTTGCCACGTGCAGAAAACGCCGTTCTGCTCTATAACAAATGTATTGTCGGCAAGTATGTATTTATGCTTAAATACCGTGTTTACATCGAAAATAAAGAGCCTGCCCTCCTCAAGAAAAAGGGAAACCCTTGAAATTGCCTTACACAGCTTTTTGTAATCGGTGATGTGGTTAAGGCTGTCAAGACAGCAAACCGCCCCGTCAACCGTGCCGTAAAGGTCAAGTTCTTCGGCTTTCTGGCACAAATACAACACGTCCGTGCCGCGCTCAGCGGAGTTCTCTCTCGCTGCGGAAAGCATTTCCTCCGACATATCGATACCTATTACCTCAATGCCGCTTAAGGCCAACTCGTTTGAAAAGCCCCCCGTGCCGCAGGCAAGGTCCAATATAAGGGAGGGAGTGCGGTCGTATTCCTTAAAAAGCTGTAAAAGCCTTTTTGTACGCGACTTGTAATCGACATCGCTCATAAGGCGGTCGTAAACCGCGGCAAAATTATCGTACTCACTCATCTGACTGCTTTAACCTCTCAAAGACTATTTTATAGCCGTTGTTTATGGAACGTCCGACGCGGCTTATGGTCGCGGTGCTGGCACCCGTCTCTTCAATAATATCGCTGTAAACACGCTTGTTGTAAAGCATTTCGGCTACCGTAAAGCGCTGGGCTATCGCCTGAAGCTCTTTGGGAGTGCAGGCATCGGCGAAAAACTCCGCACACTCGTCCTTGGTCTTAAGGGTCAGTATCGCGTCAAAAAGTCGGTCTAAGGAATAATTTTTATCCATTTTAAAACCTCTTTTAAAGAATTTTGGTCACTTTAAAAATTTTACCACAATAAGCAGATAAAGTCAAACAATAGACTTGAATAAGCGCCAAAAAAATGTTAAGATGAATTACAGGGGAGTGAAAGAATGAATACTGTTAAAATTCTGCATTGCGCGGATATACATATAGGTGCGGCGGAGAGCTTTTTGGGCATCGCCGCAGACAAGAGGAGATACGAGACCCTTTTGACCTTTGAGCGGATAATCGATACCGCGGCCTCCGAGGGGGTTCGTATTATCGCCGCCGCGGGTGACATTTTCGATTCGAACAGGGTTGAAGAAGGTCTGGTAAACGCCGCTTTTGAAAAAATCGCGTCTGTTCCCGAAATTAAGGTGGTTTTGGCATTGGGCAATCACGACCCGATGTCGGCACAGTCGCCCTTTAAAAACCGAAAGCTCCCGCAAAATCTTTATGTTTTGGGAACAAAGGACGATTGCATTACCTTTGACGATTTAAAAGCAAGGGTGTACGGCAGGTCGTTCGAGGACGTTTATTTAAAGGGCGAGGAACGCTTTTCAATTACGCCGCCCGAGGACGGATATGTTAATCTTATGGTACTGCACGGGGAGCTGAAAAGCGACCTTAATTCCAACTATAATTCGGTGACGGCGGGCTTTATTAAGCAGAGCGGTATGGACTATATCGCCCTCGGTCACGTTCATAAGCGCACCGAGCCGCAGAAAACAGGTGATACCTATTACGCCTACTGCGGCTGTCCCGAGGGGCAGGGCTTTGACGAAACCGACGAAAAGGGCGTGTATATCGGGGAGATAGGCAGGGGACTTTGCGAGCTTCAATTTGTACCTATGTCAAAACGCCGCCATATATGTGAAAGCGTAGACATTACGGGCATTACTTCCTCCGCCGAGATAAGCGCGGCGGTGACAGCACAGCTAAAGGAAAAATACGGCGACGGGTTCGGTGAAAATCTTTATAAAATCGAGCTTACGGGCAGTGTTAAAGAGGACTTTAATTTGAATTTGACCGAAATTTTAAGCAGGGTATCGGAAAAGGTTTACTTCGCTAAAATCAAGGACAGGACAGAGCTTTTAATTGATACCGAAAAGCTTGCAAACGAAGTTTCGCTTAAAGGGCTGTTTGTTAAAAATATGCTCGAAAAGATAAGCAACGCTCCCGACGGGGAGCGCGCCGAGCTTGAAAACGCACTTAAATTAGGACTTAAAGCGTTTGGCACGGAGGTGGCGTACGATGAGGATTAAAAGGGTTAATATCGCCGCTTTCGGCGGACTTAAAAATAAGATAATTGATTTTAGCGACGGCTTTAATGTGATTTACGGTGATAACGAAAACGGCAAGACCACCGTTATGAGCTTTATTAAAATGATGTTTTACGGCGGCGGCCGCGGCTCGGCGCAGATTGCGAAAAACATACGCAAAAAATATAGCCCGTGGGACGGTTCGGCTATGGCGGGGAGCATTGAATTTGAGCTAAACGGCAAAAATTACCGCCTTGAAAGGGAGTTTCGAAGCTCTGATTCGACCGATAAGGTCGCCCTTTGCGACCTTGATTTGGGAACAAGGGAGGCGGTATCCTCGGATATAGGCGTAAAGCTGTTGGGGCTTACCTCTGCGGCGTTTGAGCGGAGCGTATTTATAGGACAGATTGGATTTCCCGAAAAGGACGCGGCGGCTGAGGGTGAAATTAATTCCAAGCTTTCAAATATTATTACCACGGGAGATGAGTCGGTTTCCTTTAATACGGTGAGCGCACGCCTTGAAAAGGCGAAAACCGCCCTTATGTCCAAAAGCGGCAGGGCGGGTGAGTACGATAAAAATAAAAAACGTATCGAAGAGCTTAACAAAAAAGCCGAGCAGTCGGAAAAAATCCGCGCGGATTACGCCGATTTTACAGAGCGCGCAAGGGAATATAAGGCGGATATGGCGCGCGACGCAAAGAAAGCCGCCGAGCTTAAGGCAAAAATTGACAGCGAGCAGGATATCAGAAACGCACAAAAGCTTCGCGAAATGCTTAAGACCAAGGAGGAACTTGACAGTCTTAACGAGGGCTTACAACTCGTGGGCGGCGGCTTTGCAGATGATGCATATGTAAAAATGGTAAGCTTAAGCCTCAATATGACCGAGACCGCTGAGAAAAGCTATAACGATAAAATTGCAGAGGTTTCAAGACTTCGTGAAAGCTTGAGTACAGCGGTAAATCCTGACAGTGAATCAGCACAGCAAGAGGTTTTAAAAGAAAAGCAAGAGCTTGACGGAAAAAGTGAGCAAATTAAGGCTGAAATCTTCAAAAAGGAAGACGAAATCAATAAGCTTTCCGCTAAGGAAAGTGAAGTAATAAAAAGCCGAAAGGGTGTAAAAATACCGTTTGTTATTGCGGGAACGGCACTTTTGGCGGTTGCGGTTATATTGTTTGCAGTACTTAATACTGCCGTGTTTGCCGCGGCAAGCGGGGCGTCGGGCGTTATTCTTATTGTATTGGGATTTGTTTTGCGCCCTGCGGATAAAGAAAAAATAAACAAATTCTATTCCGATTTAAGCTCGCTTAAATCGAAAAATGAGGAACTAAAATGTGAGCGGGAGGAAGTATTCCGAGAAATTACTTTGTTATCCGCAAGGCTTGAGGCGATAAACACGGCGATAGGTGCGGGTGTATCTGTGCTCGAAAAACAAAAGGCGCTTTTAAGCGAGTGTGAGGAGCAGGCAAATACACTTAAAGCCGAGCTTGATACAAAGCGTGATGCCCTCTTTAACCTTTTTGGGAGGTACAAAAAAACGACTAGTATAGAGGAGATAAAAGATACGCTTGAAACACTTACCTTAAATGCGGCAAAGCAAAAGGAAATTAAGCAAAGGCTTAATTATATAGTTCGTGATTTAGGCAATATATCTTATGAAGAAGCGCGTGAAAAGCTTTCTTCTTTACCCGATTATAGGGCAGACGATACCGATTTTGAAGCCTTAAAGCAGGAGTATGAAAGTATAACTGCTCTTATTTCGCAAAAAAAAGAAAAGCTTGCCGCCGCTAAGGCTTCGGCAATTTCCAGACTTGAAGCGGCGGAAAACCCTGATGAACTAAAAAAAGAAATTGATGAAATAAAGCAAAAAGCCGAGGGGCAGGCTCGCTTTTGCAAAGCGGCGGATATTGCTTTAGAGGTGCTGAAAGACAGCTTTGCCGAGCTTCGCCGCGGCTATGGCTCTGCCTTAGAGCAAAAGGCAGGGGAAATATTTAAGGGGCTTACGGGCGGCAGATACGAGGGTATGCAAATTTCCAAGTCCTTTGATATAAGCGTGGAAAAATCGGGCGTTTTCGGCGGTAAAGAGTCGGCATACTTAAGTGCGGGAACTTATGACCAGGCTTATTTGAGTCTTAGGCTTGCGCTTTCCTCCCTTATGTTCGATAACGCCGAGGGTTTACCGATATTGTTAGATGATGTGCTGACCCAGTATGACGATAAAAGAGCGGAAACGGCGCTTGAATACCTTAAGGAATACTCTGAGTACGGGCAGATAATAATGTTTACCTGCCACCGCTCGATTTATTCCTCTGCTGAAAAAGCGGGAGCGGAGTGTAAGGAATTTAAAATATAAAAAAGCGGACGACCGATAGTCGCCGCTACAGCAGTATTTTATAAAGCGCGTCAATATCCTCGGCGATATAGTCTGCGCCGGCGTTGATAAGCTCCTCGCGGTTGCCGAAGCCGTAAAGCACTCCGACACAGGAAATACCGTTTTTCTTTGCTCCGTCAATATCGTGGTGACGGTCACCGACCATAACGGCAAGAGCTTTATTTGTAATGTTACATTCATTAAGGGCGTAGGCTATGACCGCGTCCTTTTTGTTTCGCGTTTCGTCCATAGATGCGCCCGCAGCGTAATCGAAATACTGCATTATACCGAAATGCTCCAAAATAAGCCTTGCGAATTTTTCGGGCTTTGAGGTGGCGAGCACAACAGTCTTGCCGTCTTCCTTAAGCGCCTTTAAAAATTCGGGTATGCCGTCATAGACCTTATTCTCAAAAAGCCCCGTTGTCTCGTAATATTCCCTGTAATATTTAACCGCCGCCTGTGCTTTTTCCGTCTCAAACCCACAAAGGTCGCGAAAGCCGTCCAAAAGCGGAGGACCGATAAATTTGCAAAGGGTTTCGTAGGGCGGAATAGGGGCGTTCAACTTTTTAAGAGCATATTTAACCGAATTTGTAATGCCTAAGGCGGAATCGGTGATTGTTCCGTCTAAATCAAATAAAATGTATTTGTAATTTTTCATTTTTCTCCTTAAAACAAAGGGCTGTCAAACGAGACAGCCCCTTAATTGCTTATTATACGGACGGTACCGTTTCTTTTTCCTTTTCGGGAGCGGTGTCAAGCTGTTCATGGGTGAGGAGCGGCTCGACATCCTTACCTTTAATTTTTCTGTCAACATAATTCTTAGTGATTTTAACAACAAGCGGAATTAAAACAACAACACCTATAAGGTTAGGTATCATCATAAGACCGTTAAAGGTATCGGAAATATCCCAAGCAAGGCTTGAGGTAAGCACAGCGCCGAATATAACGGTGCAAACATGAATTATCTTGAATATAACCGTGGTCTTAGCACCAAATAGGTATTCCCATGCCTTTGAGCCGTAATGCGACCAGCCGAGAACTGTGGTGAAGGCGAAAAGGAACATAGCAATCGCAATAAACTTTTGACCGATGTTTCCCCAACCGAAAACGGTATTAAATGCGCCGCCGACGAGCGTAGCATCATTAAGGCCTTCTGAAACAGCGCCTGTTTTTGCATTGAATACACCCGATGTTAAAACAACAAGAGCGGTCATTGTGCAAACTATCATTGTATCGGCAAATACTTCGAATATGCCCCACATACCCTGTTTAACAGGTTCCTTAACATTTGAGTTGGAGTGAACCATAACAGAGGAACCAAGACCTGCCTCGTTTGAGAACACGCCGCGCTTGAAGCCCTGCTGAGCCGCAAGCATAATAGCGCTTCCGATTGTTCCGCCGACAAACGCCTCGGGCTTGAAGGCGTTTACAATTATAGCCTTAAGCGCGGGGATAATATTTGCGTAATTTACGCCGATAACCACAAGGCTTCCTGCTACAAAAAGCACAACCATAAAGGGTACGATTTTTTCTGCAACACCTGCAATTCTCTTAAGTCCGCCCAGGGTTATAAGTGCGACTAAAACCATAACCAATGCGCCTAAAATAATATTATAAAGCGAAACACCCGAAAAAACTTCTATAGAAGAAAGGGAAGATACATCGAAAGCCGCGGCAACATTCGCAACTATCTTATTTACCTGTCCCATACTGCCTATACCAAAGGATGCGAGCATTGTAAAGATACAGAAAAGAACAGCCAAAACCTTACCTATGTATTTGCAGTGCTTTTTCTTGCCGAGACCGTCCTGCAAATAATACATAGCGCCTCCCGACCACTCGTCATTTGCATTTTTGCGGCGGAAGAATATGCCCAAAACATTTTCGGAATAGTTTGTCATCATACCCAAAAATGCGGCTACCCACATCCAGAAAACTGCACCTGCACCGCCTACACAAATTGCGGCGGCAACGCCGGCTATATTACCGGTACCAACCGTAGCCGCAAGAGCGGTACACAATGCCTGGAAGGGTGAAATAGCACCCTTTTCTTTGGTGTGACCTATTACTTCCTTTTTGAAAAGGCTACCTATGGTATTGCTCCACCAATGCTTTAGATGGGATACCTGAAACACCTTTGTGGCAAGCGTGGCAATCACGCCGGTACCAAGCAGAAGAATAAGACCTACCCAGCCCCAAACGAAACCGTTAACGGCACCGTTCAGCTCTTCAATTTTTGAAAAAACAGCCTCCATAATTAAAAAAACTCCTTAAAAAATATTAAAGCCGAGCTTAATTTTAAGCTCGGCAAAAGAAATGGTGAAAAACTTCTTAAAAAGAAGTAATGTTGCACTTTGTCCTTTTGCCTGAGAGATTAGCGGAAAACCGCCTTGCCCCTTCGGCACCCGATTAAAACACGGGATTCTCCAAAGTTCTATCAGCTTACAGTCTCTGCCCGAAAAGGGACGCCTGAGAGTGTTACTCCTTCGGCAACGAATATGTTTTTTCTGTAAGCA
>CABVAD010000045.1 GCA_902496265.1 uncultured Oscillospiraceae bacterium | reverse complement strand
TTAATATAACATATTTACCCCAATTCTACAAGGAGCAAAGCGGAATGGACGAAACAGATATTTTAAAACCGAAGAGCGGCGGCTTTCTCGGCATAATCATTACCGAGGCGGTTGTGACGGCGGTCATACTATTATCCGTAATTGCCGTCAAATATTTTTTTAAGGGTACATATCCGTCTCTTAAGGAGTGGTATACCGTTAATATCTGCGCCGAAACCGACGTCAGCGAGGTAATAGAAACGGCGGGCGGTGGAGCAGATGAGGTTTAGGCTGTTCGGTACGGAATTTTACGTCTCGTTTCTCTTCGCGGCGGTCATCACGGCAATGCTCGCATTCGACAGAACGGGCTTTGTTCTGCCCCTGCTTTTCGCGGTTTTAATACACGAATTAGGCCACCTTGCCGCAATGTGGATTTTGGACTGTGCTCCGAAGCGGGTGCGGCTTGTGCCCGCCGCGGTCGAAATTACGACCAAGCTTCAAAGCGGGGGCAAGTATGAAATATTTATTGCTCTTTGCGGCCCCGCTGTGAATTTACTGCTGTTCGCCACCCTTTTTGTAAACTATCTCGCCTTCGGGAACGACGGATATTTAACCGTGGGGCTTATCAATCTGCTTATCGGGCTTTTTAACCTCCTGCCCGTAACGGGTCTTGACGGCGGAACGGTGCTTTTTAATATTCTGTGCCGCAAAACAGAGCTGTCGCGCGCGGGGCTTATTATGCGGATAATTAATTTTTCGGTCGCCGCGGCGGCGCTTATCACGGCGGTCACCCTCTGCTTTAAGGGGCAGTTTAACCTGTCCTTTTTTATCCTCGCCCTTTACCTTGCCGTAATGAGTATTATTAAAATATAGAAGGCATACTTTTATACGATATATTCACGAATAACAGGTATGCGATTAAGTACAGCCGAAACAAAAAATGATAAAACAAATACCGTAAGGGAAATAATTATTACCGCTATATAAGACGGCACAGGCAGCGTCAATGTGTTTATTGCAAAAACATTATCCAGTTTCTCTATAAATAAAACATGCACTGAATAAGCGCCAAAGCTCCATTTAGACATCATTCTTATTAAACGATTGAATCTTTCATTTTTAAAGGACAGATTTTTGTATAGTGTAAAAACTGCAACCGCTTCAAATAAAATATTCACGCAAAAGTTATCATAATAAGTAGATATCGGCGTCTGTGCCTTGATTGAGACTGCTGATTCTACGATTATTGTGAATGCAAACCCAAATAACCCCAAAGCATATATAATAGCTCGCGTTTTCTTATTAAATTCGGTTACGGATAAGTAATAGCCCAAAATAAAGTAAAAAGCGTATCCAAGAACCATACGCATATCCATCAATCCGATTTTGCTGTTTATTGCATTAACAACCGCTTTAATATTATCCGCTGCAAAATCATTCGTCAGATTTACAACCTGGGGTATAAGAAAACCGAATATAAATGACAAAATCAAAAAATATCTGCCAACGCGCTTGTCTTCAACTATTTTTTTGATTATAGGAAGACACATATAAATGCCCGCAATCATCGGGAGAAACCATAAATGATAAGATGTTCCAAAGGACAGGAAATAATAAATAAAACTCCACGCGACAAACGCAACACCAATTCTTAGTACATATTTTTTATAAATTCGAGATATTGCAATATCTCGTCTAAGAAAAAGTGCTCCGCTAATCATAAGAAAAATCGGAACTCCCCATCTGACAATACTGTCATAAAAATTAAACATCTGCCAATCCGTTCCGTTTACATCGCTGTTGTACCAATTAAACGCCGCAACATGTAAAACCACAACTGAAAAAATCGCAAGAACCCGTAAATGATCAAAATATATAACCCTGTTCTCGTTTTTATTGGCTGAATTATTCTCCATGGTATGTTCACTTCACTTTTGTTATATTAATTATCTTGCTGTTTATTTAATTGCATCGATATATTCAGCGGCTTTACCGCCTATCAGGAAAATTGTTTTATTTTTCTTCCGCAATCCCGCCGTTATAAAAGGCTTATTTTAATACAACCACCGACTGCATACCCTGCTCGGCGTGTCTGTCTTCAACCGTTTTCTTTTCGTATTTCACGGTTTTGCCCGCGTAGGGGTCGTTAAAATAATAATTTTCTTCATCATACCCTATAAGCACAAGGCAATGCTCGTTGCCGGGCCATGTAAAGCGCGTGCCGTCCGATAAATACCAGGAGTTTGTAGGCTTGGTTTCAAGCATATTAATTGTCGCCCACGTTATAACGGGTATGCCGTTGTCTATGTATTCGCGGCAGAGCTCGTCAAGCCCTGTCCCCGTGGTGTTTTTAACCCGCTCGCTGTCTCCGAAATAATCGCACAGCGCCCTTTCGATTACAGGCGCCATACAGCCGTAGGACGCCGCCGTGCGGGGATTGCCTATAAAATATTCATAGGGCGACGGACCTCGGCGTTTAAAGCCGTCATAATAAAACTCGGCACTTTTGGGCAGGTAGTTATCGATAAACTGTGCGGCTTTAATATTCTCGCCGTAAAATTGAAGCACCGTAACCGCGCTTACCGATTCACAGCCTGTCGGAAAATCGGGAAACTGCGATAAAACGGGCACGTTTTCGAGTATTTTTGCTTTTTGCGATTTTTCCGCCGCGGGAACGGTGATTTGGGGCTCGGCTTTTTCGGGAATATCGGTGCTGTTCACGGTAAGCGGAGATGCGCTTAAGCCCTCCGTACGGCACAGATACAGTCTGTGCTTTTTCTCCATCGCGCTCCCCGCGACGATTAACAGCCTGCCGTCCCCCGTGTAGCAAAGGCTTTCAACCGTATCGTTAAGGCTCACCTCGGCAACCGTTTTGTCCTTGAGATTGTAAATTCTCAAGCGGTCGCCCTCTGCCTCGGAAACGGTTGTTGTAAAGCCCTCGTCGCCTATTCCTGCCGTAAGCTCATCAACCCTTTCAAACGGAACGTAGACGGTGCCGCTTTTTGCGGCGGCGATAAAGCTGTATTCGGCAGTGCCGAGACTGTAAAAGGGGCTGAAGCTGTTAAGCTGTTTGTCGGAAATTTCGGCCTTTACAGAGCCGTCGGCAATGTCCAGAGCGAAAACCTCGTTCTCCATGCCCGTCGCATACATTATTCCGCCGCGGAAGCCTAAAGATTCTCGAAGAAAGGTGCTTTCCGACAGCGTTTTTTCCTCGCCTGTACTAAGGTCGGTATAATAAACCGTTCCGCTTTGAGCCTCGGTGAGGATAAAATACCTTTCGTCCTCGCTGACGGCACATACAGGCGACCATTCCCCCGTGCCCGAAAAGCTTTTTTCTGATTTCTTATTTCCCTCATTATCGTAGAGATAAAGCGTTTTTTCGGTCTGCTCCGCGGCGTAAAAGCCGTTTTCGGTCTGCCCTGTAATCCAAGCACCCTCGGGGAGAGCTGTTTGAGATAAAACCCTGCCGTTTTTCAAATCGTAAAGCGCCACCCGCATAGAGCAGGTGTCAAGTCCGGGGGTTATAATATCGATTTTTGCGACCGAGCCGATACAGCTTACCTTTACAAGCTCGGTATCAAGCGACAGCTCCTTTGCGGTTTCGGCAATGCTTTCACCGTTTTGGGGGACGGTATTGCCGCCGCTCGGCCGGGGTCTTGTTTTAAGGTAAAGCGCGGCTGTCGCGCAAATTACAGCCGCCGCCGTAAGCAAAAGCAACGCCGCATTGCGTGCGCGGTGCTTCCCTCTTTTTCTCATATGCCGTCCCGCTCCTTTTTCGCTGTTTTGTTATTTGCGCCGTCGGCGCAATGCTTTTTTATCCTGTTTTCCCGCTCGCAATAGGGCGGGTGTTTTTTATCCGTGTGGTGCGCGCGGCAGGCTTCGCAGTCGCCGTGCCTCTCGCATTTTTCCCTTTTACAGGGGCAAATATTATCGGTTGTCATATTCTAAACCCTCTCAAGCAATGCAACCGTCTCAACGTGTGCTGTGCGGGGAAACATATCTACGGGTGTGTATTCCAAAAGGGAATAACCTTTTTCGGCAAAAAGCTTTATATCCCGCGCTAAGGTCGCGGGGTCGCAGGAGACGTAAACTACCCGCTCGGGAGAAAATTTTTCCGCGACGGTATTAATAAGCTCCGCAGAACAGCCCTTTCTCGGCGGGTCTAAAATAACCGCGTCGGGCTTTAAGCCCCTCTCGTTTAATAGCTCCGCCGCTTTTGCAGAGTCCGCGCAGATAAACTCGGCGTTTTCAATCCCGTTTAATTCGGCGTTAAAGCGGGCATCCTCAACCGCCTCGGGAACTATTTCCGCGCCGATTATCTGCTTTGCGCGGCCTGCCATAGAAAGCCCGATAGTCCCCGCGCCGCAGTAAAGGTCTAAAATAATCTTGCCGTCGGGTTCGGCGTATTCCGCCGCCTTTTTATATAGCTTTTCGGCGGTCGCGCGGTTGACCTGATAAAACGAGAGGGGCGAAAGGCGAATTTTCACGCCGCAGAGAATATCGGTGATGTATTCCCCGCCGTATAAAACCTTGCATTTTTCCCCTAAAATAACATTGGTTTTTTCGCGGTTAATATTAAGCTGTACGCTGTGAAGCCGCTCGCCGCAGACCGACAAAAGCCGATTTATTAAATCGTCCGCAAAGGGGAGAGACTCGCCGTTTATCACGGCGACAGCCATTATTTCGTCCGTCTTTTCCGCAAGACGGATATATATATGGCGAAGCAATCCGCGGTGGGCTTGCTCGTTATAAACGCTTATACCGTTTTTCCTTATCCACTCAGTGCAGACCGCGGCAATTTTATCGAAAATTTCGGGCTGGAGCGCACAGCCGTCACAGGGGACTATACGGTGGGAGTGAAAGGAGTAAAAGCCTAAAGCGCCGTCCTCTGCCACAGGGTACTGCGCCTTGTTGCGGTAACGGTCGGTGCGGTCAGATTTAATTATTTCTTCAGGCTTTAAAACCACTCCGCCTATGCGCTTTACCGCTTCGTATACCCTGTTATATTTAATCCGACATTCCGAAGTATAGCTTATGTGCCGATAGACGCACCCGCCGCAGCGCGAAAAGGAAGGGCAGTCGTTTTCCGTCCTGTCGGGCGAGGGGGAAATAACCCTTAAAAGCTTTGCGTAGGCATAGGTCTTTTTGACCTTTAGCACCCTTACAAGCGCCTTATCTCCGACTGCGGTATTCGGTACGAAAACCGCCATACCCTGAAAGCGCCCTATACCGCTTCCCTCATCGGTCATATCGGTTATTTCAATTTCAATTTCGTCATTTTTCTGCATTTTTCGCTCCCGCCGATATTATATGCCCTTTAAAACTGCTTAATTTGTGCGCACATTTTTGTTTAAAATGTAAAAATTCACGAAAAATTCATAAGCTCCACATATTTTACTTGACTTTTCCGAAAAAAGGGATAAAATATAATTACAAATTACGACAAATTATGCTTTTAAAGCGGCAAGGTAATAATCTTGTCGTTTTTATTTAATTCGGAATTCGGAATTCGGAATTCCGAATTATTTTTTTTAGTTTCTATGAGATTTTGTCTCCCAAGGCTTACGGGACGATTTGGGGCTGTCCCATACGAATTTAGACTTTAGACGGTAGATGTTAGACATTAGACGGCGGGAGCAAGCCCCCGCTCTACGCTGTATAATTAAGATTTTCACGGTCTAACATCTAATATCTAATATCTAATGTCTACTTCGCAAACTGCTTATACAAATCAATCTGCCCGTGTACCGCAGGCCAGCGCGAGGAATTTTTAAGGGTCACCGCTATATATTCATTTCCCGTTGCCGTGCTTTGACCGTAGGAGGCAATGCAATAGCCCGATTCATTCACAAATCCCGTTTTTCCGCCCAAAATTGTCGCGGTTTCGGGCTCTGTGCCGTACATATACTCAAACAGGGTTGCCGAAAGCGAAATGCCGTCGGGGTGCTGGGGTGTGGACGAGGTGGTGTATTGGTAGGTCGACAAAATCTTTTTGCAAACGGGGTTTTTAAGCGCTGTTCCGAGGATTATCGCCATATCGTAGGCGCTGGTGTAATGCTCTTTGTCGAAAAGTCCCGAGGTGTTTACAAAATGGGTGTCGGTAAGCCCCATTTCCTCCGCCTTTTTATTCATCAGCTTTACAAAGCCTTCCTCACTGCCCGATATTTTTTCCGCAAGGGCTATTGCCGCGTCCGCTCCCGAGGGCAGAATAAGCCCGTAAAGCAGGTCGGTCATTGTTATTTTTTCACCGTTTAAAAAGCCTGCGACCGAAGCACCCGCCACATAGAGCGGGTCGGTGATTTTAAGGGTCATTGTAAAGGTGTCGTCATAGTTTTTAATGTTTTCGCAGGCGACAAGCAGGGTCATTATTTTGGTGGTGGACGCGGGATAAAACCTCTCGTGCGGGTTTCTCGCCGCCACAACCCCGCCTGACGACGTGTTTATTATAACAGCGCCCCCGCAGTCGTTCGAGGCGGGGATTTCCGCAATTTCGCCGTCTTCTTTATAGGTTATGGGCGGCGCGGCTTTTTGGGCGCTTTGCGGCTCGCTTACCTTAGCTTCGCCGTTTTGCTGCGGCATAGCCGAGCTTTTTTTGCCCGCCATCAGCAAGCAGAAGGCGGCAACCAAAATCACCGCCGCGATTAAGAAAAGCGGTAAAACAGCTTTTCTTAAGGCTATTACCTTATATATTCCGCGTTTTTTCCGCTTGGACGTTTTTTTGCGGCTAATCGGATTTTCACGCGTTTTTTGGGGGCTGACGTTGTCCGTCAGCCGCCGCTCAAGCGATTTAAAATAATCGCCGTAATCCTTGCCGTCTAAATGCTGCGACATTAATATTCTCCGTTGTGATTATTTTTAAATGTATAGGGCAGGGTTTTGCCTCGGTTTAAAATCCGTGTCCCGCGCCGCCGCCCGAAAAGCCTCCGCCGCCCCCGAAGGAGCCGCCCGAGCCGCCCGAGAAACCGCCGAAGCCGCCTCCTGAGCCGCCGAAACCGCCGAAGCCCCCTCCTCCGAAGCCGCCCGGACCTCCGAACCAGAAAAATCTAAGCCCTTTTCTGCCAAAGATAAGGACAAAAAGAACCACGCAAACAAGCAGAATCACCCAGGACGCCGCGACCTTTGCGCCGTATATCTTTGCACTGTATTCATCAAGACTATCTTCGTGTGTCTCGTCAATCTCGGTGTAGCCCTCCTCGGGCTCTTCGCCGTATTCGATATATACCTCGTTTACAATTGCTTTGAATATTTCGAGCAGGCCTGTCGAAAAATCGTCCTCTTTAAGATAGTCGAGTCCGTAAAGCTCTATTATTCTTCCCGTTTTACTGTCGGGCAGAGCGCCCTCAAGGCCGTAGCCCACCGCAATATAAATCTGCCGCTCGGTTTTTGAAAGCAGAATAACAACCCCGTTATCCTTGTCCTTCTGACCTACGCCCCACTGTCTGCCCAGTCCCAGCGCATAGTCCGCAGGCTCTTCGCCGTCAAGGGTGTTTACCGTCACCACCACTACCTGCGCGGTGGTTTTTTCCTGCAAAGCGGCGGCACGGGAGTAAATTTCGTCCTCTGCCGCGCTGTCTATAACGTCGGCAAAGTCGTTCACGAAAAACCGCGAATCGGGCGCGGGGTATTTTTCCGCCGCCGAGACGGGCAGAGCGAGCATACACGCCGCCAACGCCGCCGCGATAAGATTGATGATTTTTTTCATAAGCTATCAGTCGAAGCTTACCTGCGGCACGTTCTCGGCACCCGCCTGAGCCTCGAAATAGTCGGCCTGTGAAAAGCCGAAAATACCCGCCACAATGTTTTTGGGGAATTTCTTTATTGCAACATTATATTCCTTAGCCGCGGCGTTGTAGTCCTTGCGCGCCTGTGCGATACGGTTTTCCGTTCCCGAAAGCTCGTACTGAAGCGCCGAGTACTGCTCATTCGCCTTAAGGTCGGGGTAGGCCTCGGTTACGGCGTTTACCCAAACGTTAATCGCCTTGTCGAGCTGTGCGGACGCCTCAGCCTGCTCGGCGGCGGTCTTCGCGCCCGAAACAGCGGCGCGCGCCTCGGTTACCGCCGTGTATGTCGACTGCTCGTAATCCGAATAGCCCTTAACCGTTGCTACAAAGTTAGGTATAAGGTCGGCTCTGCGCTGGAGCTGGTTGGAAATCTGCGCCTGAGCGTTGTCCACCGACTCCCTCTGCTCAACAAGACCGTTGTAGGAGCCCGCGACCAAGCCGCAAATAACGCCTATAACGGCAAGAACCGCAAACAGTATAATAAATCCCTTTTTCTTCATATTAATTA
>CABVAD010000044.1 GCA_902496265.1 uncultured Oscillospiraceae bacterium | reverse complement strand
AAATACAGAAAACTTAACTGACGGATTTCATATGCGTGAATACCGTTTGTTACCGGGATAAGAGGTGCGAAATGAAGGATTTTATTAAAAAGTTCGGTTCGGGGATAACTTCGGAGGCATACAAATACTTAGGTTCGTTTTTAAAAGGAGACAGTGCGGTTTTCAGGGTTTGGGCGCCTAATGCAGCGGATGTTTCGGTGGTAGGTGATTTTAACGGCTGGGACGGTAAGGCCAATCCGATGAAAAGGTCGGACGGCGGCATATGGGAGACAAGGATAAAGGGTCTGAAGCAGTACGACACTTATAAATACGCTGTAACGGGAAACGACGGAATGACCGTCCTTAAATCCGACCCTTATGCGCGCCATTTCGAAACAGCGCCTGCCAACGCTTCTAAAATTTACAGCTCTCAGTACGCTTGGAAGGACGAAAAATGGCGCGAATCGCAGAAAAAGAAGAACATATACGATTCCCCCGTGAATATTTATGAGGTTCACGCGGGCTCTTGGCGCAGGTATGAGGACGGAAGCACATACGATTATGTCACCCTTGCGAATGAGCTTTCGGACTACCTTAAAAAGATGAATTACACCCATGTTGAGCTTATGCCTTTAACCGAGTATCCTTTTGAGGGCTCTTGGGGCTATCAGGTTTCGGGCTATTTCGCCCCGACCTCGCGCTACGGGACTCCAGACGATTTCAAAAAATTCATCGATATAATGCACGAAAACGGGATAGGCGTTATACTCGACTGGGTTCCCGCGCATTTTCCGCGCGACGGCTTCGGACTTTTCCGCTTTGACGGAACTCCCTGCTATGAGTATGCCGACCCGCGCAAGGGCGAGCATAAGGAATGGGGCACGGTAGTATTTGATTACGGCAAGCCGCAGGTGAGGAATTTCCTTATTTCAAGCGCGGTTTACTGGATTCGGGAATACCATATCGACGGACTGAGGGTTGACGCGGTGGCTTCAATGCTATATCTCGATTACGGCCGTCAGGGAGGAGAATGGGTTCCCAACTCTTACGGAGGACACGAAAATCTTGAGGCGATTGCCTTTTTGAAGGACGTCAATACCGCGGCGTTCGCGGCAAATCCTGCGGTTATGATGATTGCGGAGGAGTCTACCGCCTGGCCGCTTGTCACCAAACCGCCGCAGGACGGCGGCTTGGGCTTCAACTTCAAGTGGAATATGGGCTGGATGAACGATATGCTTCGATATATGTCGCTCGACCCTCTTTTCAGGAAAAACAATCACGATTGTCTGACCTTTTCGTTTTTCTATGCTTTTTCGGAAAACTTTATACTTCCCCTCTCCCACGACGAGGTGGTGCACGGCAAGTGCTCTATGATTGAGAAAATGCCCGGGGAGTATGATATGAAATTTGCGTCTCTTCGTGCGTTTTACGCCTATATTATGGCGCACCCGGGTAAAAAGCTTTTGTTTATGGGTCAGGAATTTGCCCAGTTTATCGAGTGGAACTACGAGCAGCAGCTTGACTGGCTATTGCTCCAATACGATAAGCACCGTATGATGCAGAAGTATGTTGCCGAGCTTAATAAATTTTATCTTATACATTCAGAGCTTTGGGAGATTGACTACTCCTGGGACGGCTTCTCCTGGATTTCCAACGATGATAACGCGCAGAGCATTATCGCCTTCAGGCGTATGGATAAATCGGGCGGCGAGCTTATCGCGGTTTGCAATTTCGTTCCCGTCGCGAGGGAGAACTATCGCATAGGAGTGCCTAAAAATGGTACGTACAGGCGAATCTTCTGCTCTGACAGCGCGGATTTCGGCGGCGTTACAGACAGTAAAGCGGTAAGCTGCAGAAGCGAAAAAATACCTATGCACGGATATGAAAATTCCGTAAGCCTTGATATCCCCGCGATGTCGGTAAGCTTTTACCGCGTTCCCGCAGCAAGAAAAACCTCGGCGCGGACAAAAAGTAATAAACCGGCGCCTCAAGCATAATATAAAAAAGTTAGAAAAATAAAATGTCGGGAGTGTTAATATGAACAGCAAAAAATGTGTTGCCATGCTTCTTGCAGGAGGGCAGGGAAGCAGACTCGGAGTACTGACCAGCAAAATAGCCAAGCCCGCCGTTCCCTACGGAGGGAAATACCGTATAATCGATTTTCCGCTGTCAAACTGTGCAAATTCGGGCATTGATACGGTAGGGATTCTTACACAGTACAAGCCGCTTGAGCTTAACGATTATGTCGGCTCGGGCAAGCCCTGGGACCTCGACCGCTCGAACGGAGGGGTACATATTCTTCCGCCTTATCAGGGGCAGAAGGGCGGAAACTGGTACAAGGGTACGGCTAACGCCATTTATCAGAACTTAGAGTTCATCTCAAGGTATAATCCCGAGTATGTTTTGGTGCTTTCGGGCGATCATATATATAAAATGGATTATTCCAAAATGATAAACGAGCATACCAAAAGCGGTGCTGCCTGCACTATTGCCGTAATGGAGGTTACTATGGAGGAGGCCTCCCGCTTCGGTATAATGAACACAAGGGAGGACGGCACGATTTACGAGTTTGAGGAGAAGCCCGCCCACCCTAAGAGCAACTTGGCGTCAATGGGAATTTATGTTTTCAGCTGGCAGAAGCTTAAAAAGTATCTGACCGAGGACGAGGCTAACCCTGATTCTTCAAATGATTTCGGCAAGGACGTTATCCCCGCAATGCTGAATGCGGGCGAGCTTATGAGAGTCTACCGTTTCGGCGATTACTGGAAGGACGTTGGAACGGTTGACTCGCTGTGGGAGGCAAATCTTGACCTTTTAAATCCTAAAATCGACCTTAATCTCGCCGACCAGAACTGGCGCATTTATTCGCGTACAACCGGTATGCCGCCGCAGTATATTTCTAAGGATGCCGAGGTTGAAAATTCCCTTATAACCGACGGCTGTGAGGTTGAGGGCAAGCTCGACTACTCAATACTTTTTGAAAATGTAACGGTTGAAAAGGGAGCTTCGGTTGAATACTCGCTGGTTATGCCGGGAGCTGTGATTAAAAAGGGCGCAAAGGTGCGCTACTCCATAATCGCCGAAAATACTGTGATAGGCGAAAACGCCGAAATAGGCACAGACCCTGCGGAATCGGATACGAGCAACTGGGGAATTACCGTTATAGGAGATAACCTGACGGTAGGAAAAAAGGCGGTTGTAGGACCTAAAAAAATGATAACCGAAAATGTCGGTGAGGAGGAGAAAATATGAGAACGTCAGCGGTTGCGGGAATTGTATTTGCTAACATCAACGATACTTTATTAAAAAGGCTTACTTCCAAACGGTCAATGGCGTCCGTACCCTTCGGAGCGAGATACCGCCTTATCGATTTTTCTCTTTCAAACCTCGTAAACGCGGGTGTTTCAAGCGTGGGAATAATCACAAAGGAAAATTACCGCTCGCTTATGGATCATGTCGGCAACGGCGTGTACTGGGATCTCGACCGTAAAAATGGCGGACTTTATCTGCTGCCCCCCTACCTTACAAGCGGCACAAAGCGTTATAACGGCACGGTTGACGCTCTGCACGGCGCGATTGATTATATCGACCGCTGTAACGCGGAGTATATAGTGCTTTGCAACGCGGATACCATTGCTAATATCGATTTAAGCGCGGCGATTAAAAGCCACATTGAGAAAAACGCCGATGTGACTATCGTGTATCACAAGGGCAAGCCGCCTGTTAACAACGCGGATTTAATGCTTTTTGAAATAAATAAAGCAAAGAAAATCGAAAGCATTAATTTTGAAACCGAAACGGACGAGAATACCGATTATTACGCGGGCGTCGCGGTTATATCACGCGAGCTTTTAATGAAGCTTGTTAAGGACGCGTATTCAGAGGGACAAATAAGCTTTACGCGGGACGTGCTTGCCGAAATGACCGATAAGCTTAAAATATACGGCTTTGAGCATAAGGAGTTTGTCGCCATATTTGACGGAACCGATGCGTATTACAATGCGAGTATGGCACTGCTTGATACAAAGGTGCGCCGTCAGCTTTTCGGAACGGGACGTCCGATATTTACCAAAACCCGCGACGACATGCCTACCCGCTACGGCACAAAGTCGAACGTTAAAAACAGCATTATCGCCGACGGCTGTGTTATAAACGGCACGGTTAAAAACAGCATACTTTTCCGCGGTGTTACGGTCGAAAAGGACGCTGTGGTTGAAAACTGCATATTAATGCAGGAAACCGCTGTTGGAGCGGCTGCCGATATAAATAATGTAATCGCCGATAAAAACGCCGTTATAGGGGATAATATGGTCTTAAAGGGAACGCCTGAAAAATGCGTGTTCGTTAAGAAAAATCAGATTCTTTAGAAAGGAAACAACAGAATGAAAGTATTGTTTGCCTCGAGTGAGGTTTTACCCTTTGCAATGTCGGGAGGGCTTGCGGACGTTGCGGGCGCTTTGCCGAAAGCTCTTCGCCGAAGGTTTATAGGCTGCAGGGTTGTTTTGCCGCTTTATAATTCCGTAAGCGCCGAAATGCGGGAAAAAATGACCTTTATAACAAGCATCACCGTATCGGTTGCCTGGAGACGTCAGTACTGCGGAATATTTGAAGCCCACCTTGACGGAATGATTTACTATTTTATTGACAATCAGTATTATTTCGGACGCGACGGACTTTACGGCTATTATGATGACGCGGAGCGCTTTGCCTTTTTCTCACGTGCGGTGCTGGATATAATTCCGCATATCGGCTTTACGCCCGATATTATTCACTGTAACGACTGGCAGACCGCTCTTGTGCCCGTTTACCTTAACACTATGTACCGCGGCAGCGACACCTACCGTGATATCAAGACGGTATTTACCATTCACAATATTCAGTATCAGGGTAAATACGGGCTCGAGCTTAACGGAGATGTGCTGGGGATTCCGTATGAAAGCCAAAGCATTATCGAGTATGACGGCTGTGTAAACTTTATGAAGGGCGCTATTCAGTGCGCGGATAAGATAACAACCGTCTCCCCGACCTACGCGAACGAAATTTTACAGCCCTACTATTCTCACGGGCTTGACAATATTCTTAAAAATTTCACCTTTAAGCTTACGGGAATCGTAAACGGTATAGATTACGAGGTTTATAATCCCGAAACCGACCCGCTTATCTATAAAAATTTCGGTGTTGACGATTTGAAGGATAAGGCGTATAATAAGAAAATGCTGCAAAAGGAAATGGGTCTGCCCGTGCTTGCGGACGTGCCTGTTATCGGAATAGTAACCCGCCTTGTAAAGCACAAGGGGCTTGACCTTGTAAAGCGTGTTTTTGAAGAGCTGCTGCGCGCTGACCTGCAATTTGCAGTTCTCGGCTCGGGCGAATGGGAGTTTGAAACCTTTTTCCACGATATGGCGCAGAAGTACCTTGACAAGGTGGGTCTTAAGCTCGGCTTTAATCCTCAGCTTGCGCACAGAATTTACGCGGGAGCGGATATTTTCTTAATGCCGAGCCAAAGCGAGCCCTGCGGACTGGCCCAAATGGTGGCGCTCCGTTACGGAACAATTCCGATTGTAAGGGAAACAGGCGGTCTTAACGACACCATTTCCGACAGCGGAGACGGCGAGGGCAACGGCTTCACCTTTAAGAACTACAACGCCCACGAAATGGAAAACGCTGTATGGCGTGCAATCGCCGGCTTTAGCGATAAGGACGGATGGGATATTTTAAGAAAGCGCGCAATGAACTGCGACAACAGCTGGGGCACCTCGGCTAACGCGTATATCAAATTATATAAGGAAATTGCCGGCAATTGAGCCGGCAATTTCTTAGCGTCTTTGGGGGAATATTATGTTAGAAATTATAAAATCAGTAATATTGGGTATTATCGAGGGAATTACCGAATGGCTGCCCATAAGCAGTACGGGACACCTTATCTTAGCCGACGAGTTTATTAAACTCGGTATGGGCGAAGAGTTTAAGGAAATGTTCAATGTGGTAATTCAGCTCGGCGCAATTTTGGCGGTTGTGGTAATCTTTTGGAAAAAGCTGTGGCCCTTTACGCTCAATAAAACCAAGGGCTATAACTACATAACAAAGGGCGGCGGAATAATCAAGAAGGACATAATGGATATGTGGCTCAAGGTTATTGTCGCAATGCTGCCCGCGGCCATTGTCGGAATACCGCTTGACGATGTATTTGAAAAATATTTTCATAATTATATCGTGGTCTCCGCCGCGCTTATAATTTACGGCGTGCTGTTTATTGCAGTGGAGCGGCGCAACCGCGGAATTAAACCCAAATACAACAGCATTTCGGATATTTCCTATAAAACCGCGCTTATAA
Organism: uncultured Oscillospiraceae bacterium; assembly: GCA_902496265.1. Classification (GTDB taxonomy): domain Bacteria; phylum Bacillota; class Clostridia; order Oscillospirales; family Acutalibacteraceae; genus UBA737. Next base: position 2,040 of record CABVAD010000044.1, on the reverse strand, counting down.
TAGGTCTGTTTCAGGCGCTCTCGCTGATACCCGGCACCTCGCGAAGCGGATCTACCATATTGGGCGCTATAATAATCGGAGTTTCCCGCGTCGCGGCGGCGGAGTTCAGCTTTTACCTTGCTGTTCCCGTTATGTTCGGCGCGAGCTTCATCAAGCTTTTAAAATTCGGGCTTGATTTCACCTCTGCCGAGCTTGCGGTACTGCTTGTCGGTATGCTTACCGCCTTTATCGTTTCGGTGCTGGTAATCAAATTCCTTATGAGCTATATAAGAAAGCACGATTTCACCGCCTTTGGCTGGTACAGAATTGTTCTCGGCGTAGTTGTGCTGGCTTACTTCCTTATTATTGCGTAGGTGTCCAAAATGAAATTACTGATTGCGTCGGATATTCACGGCTCGGCGTATTACTGCCGAATGCTAATTGACGCTTTTGAAAGGGAAAAGGCGGACAGACTTTTATTGCTCGGTGATATTCTGTATCACGGTCCGCGCAACGACCTGCCGCCCGAGTACGCTCCTAAAGCTGTTATAGGGCTGTTAAATCCCCTTAAAAATAAAATTTTCTGCGTGCGCGGCAACTGCGATACCGAGGTTGACCAGATGGTCTTAGATTTCCCCGTCCTTGCCGATTACGCGGTGATTCCTGTGGGTTCGCGTATCATTTACGCTACACACGGGCATATCTACAACGAAGGTAAGCTTCCGCCTCTGTGTAAGGGCGATATACTCTTAAACGGTCATACCCACGTCCCTAAATGCATTGAGCATACGGATTATATCTATATGAACTGCGGCTCGGTTTCAATACCTAAGGAGGACAGCCCGCACAGCTATATGACAAGCGAAAACGGCGTGTTTTACTGGAAAGACCTCCAAAACGGTGAAATTTACAATCGGTTTACGGTATAAAATAAACGGCGGAAATGCATTTAATCTGCATTTCCGCCGTCTCTTGTACCGAAAATCAGTTGTTAAGATTCCGGTGGTGATAACCGTAGGTCTCGGGGGTTAACGCCTCAAAGCGATAGCCCATTTTGGTAAGCCCCTCTATTATTTCGGGCAGAGCCTGAACCGTGGTGGTTTTAGCCGCCGCGTCGTGCATCAGAACGCAAACCGAGTTCTTGTTCTTAGCGGCGTTTAAAACATTATTTCTTATGTAGGTGTAGCTGGGCGTGTTGGAGTCCGCGTCGCCCGAGGAAACGTTCCAGTCGAAATAAGAATAGCCCTTTTGCGGAACAAGGGTGACAAGCTTGGTCATAATACCCTTACAGTGTTTCGCACTTACCTGATTGCTGCTGCCGCCGGGGAATCTCATTACCGTAGATTTTATGCCTATAATGCTTTCAACCTTGTCGGAAATCTGCTGTAAATCCTTAAAATAGGCGTCTACGCTTGAATATATCTGCGCGTAATTGTGGGATGCGGTGTGAAGCCCCACCGTGTGACCTTCGTCGTGAATCCTCTTAACATATCCTATATCGGAGGAGTTTATAACAAAAAAGGTTGCCTTTGCATTATATTTTTTTAGTATATCAAGAATTTTTGGGGTGTTTTTAGACGGACCGTCGTCAAAGGTGAGGTAGCAAACCTTGTTGCCGCTCGGCACGGTTGCCTGCGGCGACGCCGCCGCAGACTGATCCGCTTTTTGCGCGCTTAAGGTTTCGATTTTTTTCTTAAGCGCCGCGTTTTCATCCTCAAGCTTCTTTTTTTCTTTCTGAGCCGCCTCTAACTGCGAAGCGATGTCGGTGTTTGCTTTGTCCTTTTCGGCAAGCTGCTTTTCGTATTCGGAAATTATAGCCTCGGTGTTTGCGATTTTGTCTGCGTTTTCCGAAATCTGAGTCTTTACAGAGTCTATGTAGCTGTCCTTCTTTTTGATAACGACAAGGGAACAAACAAGCGCGCCGACCAGAACAAAAATAACGCAGGTGAGGATGATGTTTGTAGCCGATTTAAAGAATTTCAATTTTATTATCCTTTCGCTTTTATTATTCCTGCCTGAAAAAATCCGCAACTCTATTGTAACACACTCCCCCTAAAAAAT
>CABVAD010000043.1 GCA_902496265.1 uncultured Oscillospiraceae bacterium | reverse complement strand
AATAATTATAATTAGTATACCACCAAAACCTAAAATTGTCAACTTTTACTTAAGGCTGTTTTCAATTACCGAGCGGAGTTTTTCTACCCCATCGTTATTCTGTGCGGAAAAGGGTATTATTTCGGTGTTATCGGCAAAAGCACCGAGCTCTTTCCTGATAAGCGAAAGGCGGTTTTCGGTTTCAGTTTTATTAAGCTTGTCGGACTTAGTAAGAATTACCGTATAAGGTATTCCCATCTGCGACATAAATTCGAGCATAGAAATATCAAACTCGGTCGCGGGGTGGCGCATATCGATAAGCTGAAACGCCATTTTAATATTCCTGCCCGACTGAAAATAGCCTTCCATTAGCTCCGCCCAGCGGCTTTTTTCGGAAAAAGGCACTTTTGCATAGCCGTAGCCCGGCAAATCCACAAGGCGGAAATCCCCTACCCTGTAAAAATTCACCGTAACGGTCTTCCCCGGCTTTGAGCTTACCCGAGCAATCGATTTTCTGCCGAGAACCCTATTAATAAGGGAAGATTTGCCGACATTCGACCGTCCGCAAAAGCAGATTTCGGGCAAATCGGAAGCCTCAAGCTGTTCGGCTGTGCCAAACGATTTTTCAAAGATTGCGTTATTATAATTCATATTTCCCTACTGACTTATCGCGCTGACGGCGGGCTTAGGCATAATTCCGCCTAACATCAGGGTTTTATCCTTTTCGCCGTCAAAGACAAGCGCTTCCTTTATAATTTCATCAACGCTTGAAACAGGCACAAAGCGTACATTTGCTTTAACAGTACTGTCTACCTCTTGGAGGTCGGCAACATTGTCCTTCGGTATAAAGACGGTTTTAACCCCGCCGCGGTACGCCGCCATCGACTTTTCCTTAAGTCCGCCGATAGGAAGTACCCTGCCGCGGATTGTGACCTCGCCTGTCATAGCGATGTCACGCTTAACGGGTCTTCCCGTAAGCTCGGAAACGAGTCCCACCGTCATAGTCACGCCCGCCGACGGGCCGTCCTTGGGTACTGCCGCCTCGGTCGCGTGAATATGTATATCGCGTTTTTTGTAAAATTCGGGGTCGATATTAAGCCTTTCGGCGTTTGCGCGGACATAGCTTACCGCCGCCATTGCCGACTCCTTCATAACGTCGCCCAAAGAGCCCGTAAGCTCAACTTTACCCGTACCCGCCATTGATGCGATTTCAAGCTGCATTATCTCGCCGCCCACCGACGTCCATGCAAGACCGTTAATAATGCCGATCTCGTCCTTTTCAAGGATTGTTTCGGGCTTAAAGCGGCGTTTTCCGAGCATTTTTTCAACATCTGCCTCTTTAAGGGTTACCTTTGCCGCTTCTCCCGAGGCGATAAGTCTTGCCGACTTGCGGCAGAGAGCCGCTAATTTGCGCTCAAGATTTCGGACTCCCGCCTCCCTTGTGTAATAATCGATAAGGGAATAAACAGCACTATCGGCGATTTTAAGCCTTTTATTATCAAGCCCGTGGCGGGAAATTTCCTTTGGTACAAGGTGCTTTTTGGCAATACCCAACTTTTCCTCGCGGGTGTAGCTGCCAAGCTCAATTATCTCCATACGGTCAAGCAGTGGCGCGGGAATGGTATCGGTGGTATTCGCCGTTGCGATAAATACCGCGCGGCTTAAATCGTAAGGAATTTCAATAAAGTGGTCAACAAAGGTGTTATTCTGCTCGGGGTCGAGCACCTCAAGCATAGCCGAAGACGGGTCGCCCTTGTAATCGCTGCCCAGCTTATCCACCTCATCAAGGAGTATCAGCGGATTGCCGCTGCCCGCTTTCCTTATAGCGTCTATAATTTTACCCGGCATAGCGCCGATATAGGTTTTTCTGTGGCCGCGGATTTCCGCCTCGTCGTGGACGCCGCCCAAAGAGACCCTTGCAAATCTGCGCCCCATACATTCGGCAACGGTTTTGCCTATCGAGGTTTTGCCGACTCCCGGAGGGCCTACAAGGCATATAATCTGCCCCTTAATATCGGGCGCCACGGTGTAAACCGAGAGCATTTCGAGTATGCGCTCCTTAACCTTGTCCATACCGTAAATATCGCGGTTAAGTATTTTTTCCGCTTTTTTTATATCGGTGGAGACAGCAGTATCCCTGTTCCAAGGCAGTTCAAGGCAGGTGTCAAGATATCCTCTTACCACCGTGCCCTCGTGCGAGCCCGACGGCATTTTTGCAAGCTTATTTACCTCTTTGTGAAGAGTATCTTTAACCTCTTCCGAAACCGTCAAACGGTCGATTTTATAATGATATTCGTCGATTTCATCAGCAGAATCGTCGCCGTAAAGCTCGGCGGAAATCGCCCTTATCTGCTCTCTTAAATAATATTCACGCTGATTTTCGTCAATCGCCGCCTTTGTCTTCTCGCTTATTCTGCGGTCAATCTCCCCTATTTCGCGCTCCTTATCAAGCATTTCGATAAGTATTTTAGCCCTGTGAACGGGGTCGTCCTGCTCTAAAACATACTGCCTATCGTCATAGGGCGCGGGAACATTGGACGCGATAAAATCTGCCAAAAAGCCGATATCCGTGGCTTCGGCAATTCTCATAATTACATCGGGCGAGATATTTGAATACACCTCGGCATATTTTTCAAACTGCGTCCTCACTCGGCGGATAAGCGACTCAACGTAAACGGGGCGGTTTTTAATCGGCTTGTCCTTAATTTCGGTAATTTCGGAAATTGAAAAGCCGGATTTTGAGAAAATCTCGCCGTGCCTTGCGCGGTAAAGACCCTCGACAAGCACCCTTACGGCGTTTTCCGCAATCTTGAGCACCTGACGGACCTTTACAACACAGCCCACCTCGTACAAATCCCCCTCCTCGGGGTCTTCAACATATACCTCCTTCTGCGCGACCGCGAAAATAAGCTGATCCCGCTCCATTGCCGCCTTAAGCGCGGCGGAGGATTTTTTTCTTCCAATATCAAACGAAAGCACCGTTCCCGGGAAAACCACCAAACCTCTCAGCGGCAAAACAGGGAGCGTTACTATTCTTTCTTCGGTATTTAAAGCCATTAATTTCTCCTAAAAAAACTCAAATTGTCCAGTTATCTGTGTTATAAATTGCGGCGGCAAACAGCTCGTTGTCCTCAAAGACAAACATTATAACCGTACTTTCAAAGGTATATTTCATAACGGTACCGTTTTCCATTCCCATAAGGAAAAAGGTGTTGTCTTTGTCTGCGGCTTCCTCGGTGTAGCTAAAGCCCGTAAGCGCTTCTTTAACTTCAAGCAGAGACGCTCCGGTTTCAAAGCCGTACGCCTTCTCAAACGCCGCGATATATGAAATACCGCCCTCTTTTTTATCCTTTTCGTAAAAATACGAAAAGCTTCCGTTATCTATCCTTACCGATTTTTCGCCCTCGCTCACATTGTATACATATTCTTCCCCCGCGCTAACCGCTGACTGCTCCTCGGAGGAAAGGGCACTTTGAATAGTATCAACGCTCTCCCCCAGCTTATAATTACACTCGGGAATTTCGCCGAGCTTGGCGAAATATTCAATATCAACCGCCGCGGTCGGTTCTTTTTCCTTCTTTCCGCAGGCGGCCAAAGAAATGATCATTGTAAGTGACAGTAAAAAGCAAAATATCTTTTTCATTTTTGTTCTCCGTTCTGCCGCATATATTATCGCGTTTTATGAAAGATTGTTAAGAAGGTCGTGACGCAGATTCCAAAGCTCCTCGGACAAATCCACATAATAGGTATGCGGATTTTCAAAGCGCGTAACCTCGTCCCAAAGGGAACCGACCTGCTCAGCGCGGTATTTTGAAATATCCTTAACTGAGGGTGAGGAATATACCTGTCTGCCCTTTTCAAAAATTTTGACCTGAAGCTTTTTAGCAACAAAGTCGGTTACAACCTTGCGCTTCCAGGTGTGCTCGGGGTCAAAAATCTCGTAAGGCTCATCAGAGCATATCTTCTCGTGATTAAGGGTTATAACGTCTGCAATAGCCTTGCCCGTTTCTCGGTCGTAAAGCCGCCACGGAATCTTAACACCCGGAAGCGTAATCTTAGCCGCGTTTTCGCTTATTTTGATTTTAGGTATTATTTCGCCGTTTTTCTCAACCGCGGCAAGCTTATAAACTCCGCCGAAAACCGCCTCGCTCGAAGCGGTAATAAGCCGTTCGCCTACGCCGTAGCTGTCCACCTTTGCACCCTGGAAAATCATATCGCGTATTAAATATTCGTCAAGCGAGTTTGAAATGCAGATTTTACAGTCGGGATAGCCTGCCTCGTCAAGCATTTTGCGGGCGCGCTTTGTTATATAGGTAATGTCGCCGCTGTCAATACGTATTCCGAGCGGGCGTTTGCCTAAAGGCTTTAAAACCTCGTCAAACACCTTTATCGCGTTGGGAATACCCGATTTTAAGACATTGTAGGTATCAACAAGAAGCATACAGGAATCGGGGTACTTCTCGGCGTAGACCTTAAACGCGGTGTACTCGTCGTCAAAAAGCTGAACCCAGCTGTGCGCCATAGTACCCGAGGCCTTGGTGTCAAAGTCCTTTGCGGTAAGAAGGCAGGAAGTGCCTGCACAGCCGCCTATAATCGCCGCCCTTGCGCCGTAATACGCCGCGCCGTAGCCGTGGGCTCGCCTTGCGCCGAACTCCATAACGGGTCTGCCGTCCGCCGCGCGCACAATACGGTTTGCCTTCGTGGCAATAAGCGACTGGTGATTAATTGTAAGCAGGAGCATTGTTTCAAGCATAAGCGCCTGCATTGCAGGTCCTCTTACCGTAACGATAGGCTCGTGCGGGAATATTACCGTGCCCTCGGGCATAGCCCAAACGTCGCAGGTGAATTTAAAGGTACGCAGATAATCAATAAATTCCTCTGAAAACAGCTTCAGACTCTCTAAATACTTAATATCCTCTTCGGTAAATTCGAGATTGTTCATATATTCTATAAGCTGTTCAAGCCCCGCCATAATCGCAAAGCCGCCGTCATCGGGAACGCGGCGGAAGAACATATCGAAATATGTCACCGTGTCGCGCATATCGCTTGTGAATATACCGTTAGCCATGGTAAGCTCATAGAGATCCATTATCATTGTAAGGTTTAATTCTTTATTTTGCATTTTTAATATCTCCTTAGAGAAAAATCACATTTTTTCGGGCGCGTTTATCTTCATAAGCGTCAGTACATTTTTAATTGCAACGGCGGTGTCCGCACAAAGGGTAAGTCTTGCCTGCATAAGAGACTCGTCCGCACCCTTTACGCGGCAGGCGGCGTAAAACTTATGGAACTTTGTCGCAAGCTCTTCAACATAGTGGGTGATTCTCGCGGGGTCGTAGGTCTTCGCCGCCGATATTATCTCATCGGTAAGGGCGGCGATATGAAGTGTAAGCTCCCTTTCCTCGGGCGCTTTTAAAAGCTCAAGCTCTTCTTCGGTACATTTGCGGCGGGTTATACCCTCGCTTTCGAGATTGCGGATAATACTGCAAATTCTCGCATAAGCGTACTGAACATAATAAACGGGGTTTGAGTTAGACTCTTTAACAGCAAGGTCAAGGTCAAAATCAAAATGACTGTTAGGCTCTCTAAGATTAAAGAAAAATCTCGCCGCGTCAATCGGTACTTCGTCAAGTAAGGTAACAAGGGTAATCGCCTTGCCCGAACGCTTTGAAGCCTTTATTACCTCTCCGTCACGGACTAAGCGCACCATCTGCATAAGCACCGCGTCAAGTTTATTTGCGTCAACCCCCAAAGCGGTAAGCGCCGCCTTAAGGCGCGGCACATAACCGTGATGGTCAGCACCTAAAATATCGATTGCTTTGTCAAATTTTCTTACTACCAGCTTGTTGTAATGATAGGCGATATCAGGCACGACATAGGTCGGAACGCCGTTTGCGCGCACCAGCACAAAGTCCTTGTCACAGCCGAAATCGGTCGCCTTAAACCACAGCGCGTTTTCCTCTTCATAGGTGTGTCCGCTCTGCTTTAAAAGCTCAATAATTCTCTCGGTCTCGCCGCTTTGGTGGAGCGAGCTTTCCTTAAACCAGGTATCGTAATTAATACGGTATTTAGCAAGGTCGTCGTGAAGACCCTTGATATTTTTAGGCAGCGCAAACTCAACAAGCGCTTTCCTGCGCTCCTCCTCGGATTTCTCTACAAAGCTGTCGCCGTGAATTTCGGCGAACGCCTTGGCGTGATTTATTATATCCTCGCCGTGGTAGGAGTCCTCGGGCATTTCTATGCCGTTCTTGTAAAGCTGTAAATAGCGAAGGTCTAAGGAAAGACCGAATTTATTAATCTGATTTCCCGCGTCGTTAATGTAAAACTCGCGCTCGGTGTAATAGCCCGCCGCCTCCAAAACCGAGGCAAGGCAGTCGCCCAAAGCTCCGCCGCGGGCGTTTCCTATGTGCATAGGACCTGTCGGGTTTGCCGAAACAAACTCCACCAAAACGCGCTTGCCCTCGCCGTAATTGCTTTTGCCGTAATCCTCGCCCTTTTCACTGACATCGGATAAAATATCGGCATAGTACCTGTCCGACAGGAAGAAGTTGATAAAACCCGGTCCTGCTATTTCATATTTTTCAATATATGTGTCGGAAAAATCAAATTCAGCGCTAAGAATTTCCGCAATCTGACGCGGAGCTTTATGAAACGCTCTCGCCCAGACCATGGCGGCGTTTACCGCCCAGTCGCCGTGCTCGCGGTTCTGCGGAACGGAAACCGTAAACTCCGAAAGCTCGGCATTTTCCAAAATTCCTTTTTCCATAGCGGACTTTGCCGCGTTTAAAACACAGCCCGCCACCTGTTCCTTTGCTTTTGCTACCAGTAACGACATTTAATTTACCTCTCTGACAGAAATTTTTACAGAATTACGGCTTATAAGCCTTAAATCCGAATCTATTGTGTATTTCATAGAAATTTCGCCGCCGTTGGGCGTTAAATCGGTTTTAACCCTTTCCCCGAATATACCTATTAAAAGCTCGCCCGCCGAGGTGTTGTAACAGCATACGCTGCGCTTTCCCTCTTCAACTATAAGTCGGCTTTCGACCGCGCCCGTACGCTGTAAAACCACCGATTTATCGGGCTTTATATAAATACCCGTCTTAACAGCGCCGCCCATTCCGAGCATTTCGGTTTCGTCATAGGTTAAATAATAGCTTCCGTTTTTTTCGCCGAAGCGTCCGACGGTAGTAAGCTCTATTGTATCCGAGTCTGAGTCTATACCCTGCTCGCCGCTTATGCTTATTATTACGTCCTTCATCATAATGTGCTTAAATCCACCTGTTCTACCCTGCGGTCGTCCAGCTCCTCGCCTAAAAGCACCGAGGCAAGCGTCCTAAAGGAGTCGGGCTTGTCGCTTACATAAAAATTGTGAACTCCCGCGTTTTTTTCCATAGCTTCAAGGTTATTGCTTTTAATAAATTCCGATACCGCCCTTGAAACGGCTATTCCGGGATTTATAAGGGTAATTTTACCCTCTGTAACCCGCCTTATAGCCCCCTCAAGCACAGGATAATGGGTACAGCCGAGTATCAGCGTATCACAGCCCGCGCTTAAAATCGGGGCAAGATACCTTCTTACTGTTTCTAACACCACAATATCGTCTTCAGCGTACCAGCCCGACTCTACAAGCGGAACAAAAAGCGGACAGCTTTCGGCCAACACCTCAGCGTCAGGCAAAAGCTTTAAAATTTCCTTTTTGTGACTGCCGCTTAATACCGTCGCCGCAGTGCCTATAACACCGATTTTGCGGTTATTTGTAGCCTTTACCGCCGCCCTTGCCGCATGGGTCACCATTTCAAAAAACGGCACAGGAAGATTATCAGCGCTGTCCGCCGCGACGGAAGACACCGTGCCGCAGGCGGCAATAATAAGCTTGACGTTATGGCGAAGTAAAAACCGCTCATCCTCGGCGGCGTATTTTTTAATTGTCTCGCGGCTTCTTGTACCGTAAGGCACGCGGCCCGTATCCCCGAAATAGACTATATTCTCGTAAGGATTGCGCTTAATAAGCTCCCTTACCACCGTAAGCCCGCCGAGTCCCGAATCGAAAACGCCTATTGCACGACTGTCCGCCATGCAATCAACCCCTTAGTCATTGGAAAGTCGAGCACGATAAGGTTTCGCACACCGCCTTTTATATTGCGGCTTTGCGTTCATTTTTAAAATACATAAGTATTCCTGCAAATTCACGCTTCGCCGAATAAAAAACACGGTGGCAGAAACTCGAAACGACCTGCCAATGATAAATTTTTTGTTGTCAGGAAGGTGCGAAACGCCGAAAGGCTAACGCCTTTCAAGTGACAAGACAAACTGACGACGCAAAATTTACATTGTCAGGCTTGTCGGGTTCGACTTTCCAATGACTAATCTTTTTTCATTTTATAATACCACATATTTGCGATATTCGCAACCAAAAATT
>CABVAD010000042.1 GCA_902496265.1 uncultured Oscillospiraceae bacterium | reverse complement strand
TAATTCTTCCATTTTTATATCTCCTCAAGGTTATTTTGAAGTAATTTACGGTCTATTTTGCCGTTCGCGTTGTGGGGCATAGCCTTTATTCTTTTAACGGTCTGCGGCATCATATATTCGGGAAGTCTTGTGCCGAGTTCCGACAAAATCTCGGTGATTTCACGCTTTTTCCCCTCGTAAACAAGGATTATTTTGTCCCTGTCCCTATCGTAAACCGCCGCACAGGCGGTAACGCCGTCCAGAGCGGACGCCGCCGCCTCGATTTCGCCCAGCTCTATTCTGTAGCCCATATGCTTTATCTGAAAATCGATTCTTGATATGTAGATAAGCTCGCCGTTTTCGTTGTATTTTACAAGGTCGCCTGTTTTGTAAACCGTTTCGGGGTAGGCGGTGTTAAGCGGGTTTTGCACAAAGGCGGCGGCGGTCTTTTCGGGGTTGTTGTAATAACCCATCGCAAGGAACGAGCCCCTTGCGTACAGCTCGCCCTCCTCGCCTGTTTTAGCCTTAGTCCCGTCCTCCTTTACGACAAACACATCACAGTTGTCGCAAGCTCTGCCTATCGGCAGGGTTTCGCCGTCCCCGAATTTTCTGTCGACGATATAGTAGGTGCAGATATCGGTTGTTTCGGTCGGACCGAAAAGATTGGCAAATAAAGCGCCCTCGAGCTTTGCAATCCAGTAATTAAGCTGGCGGGTGGGCATTACCTCGCCCGCGAAAAGCACCTTTTTAATATATTTAAGCTCGCCGTAGTCAAGCACTCTCCAGTTTGCGATAATACACAGCGCCGACGGCACCCAGTAGATTGTATTAACCCTGCGTTCGTTTAAAAACTCCAAAAGCTTCATAGGAAAGGAAAAGAGCATTTTCGGGATTATATTAAGCTCCCCTCCCGCGTAAACACAACTGAAAACATCTGAGACCGACATACTGAAATAAAAGGGGGTCTGACTGCCGAAAACGGTGTTTTGGTCTATTTTAAAGGTATCAGCGTACCATTTTACATAGCAAAGCACGGCTTTATGGCTTACCACCGCGCCCTTGGGAACGCCCGTTGAACCCGAGGTAAAAAGGGCGTATGCGGGGTCGGCATCAATCATTTTTTCACGGATTTTACTAAGTTGGCCGCTGTCCGCGGGACAATCCACAGCAGTTTCGTAATTTATCACTTTACCGCTAAAATCTGTCTTTTCGAGTAACGAAATACAACCCTCAGTCACCACCGCCGCGGCGGGCTTCAGAGTGCCTAATATCGCTTTTACCCGCTCGGGCGGCATTTCGGAATCGATAACGGTGTAGAAATTTCCGCTGTAAAGCACCCCGAACATAGCAGCAAGACAGCCGACAGACCGCTCGGCTATTACAGCTATCGGCTTATTTATAATTATGTTTTCCGCAATTTTAGTTCCAATGCTTTTTGCCGTTCTTAAAAACTCGGCGTAGGTCATATCGGTATTTTCGTCGCGGAAAATATATTTATCGGGGAAACGCTCCGCCGAGCGTTCCAGCATTTCAAGTATATTTTTCATTTTAGCACCAAATTAGATGTTAGACATTAGACATTAGACCGTGGCAAATCGGGGTTTGTGTAGGGGGACAGCCCTAATCGCCCCGCAACATACAATAATTCTTTACCTATTCCTGATAGCGTCAATCGGGCGCTTTGAGGCAATACGCTTTACAGGCAGGAAGCTTGCAATAAATGCAACCAACAGACTGACCGCCAAAAGGAGTATAAGCTGGCGCGGACCGAAGCTTAAAATCGTTATCAGTATTCCGACTTGCGTTCTCATAAGAGTGTTGAATATAACCGTGGCGGCGAAAACGCCTATGCTCGACAGCACAAAGTTTATCATCGCGATAACAAAGCTTTCCGCGAAGAAGATTCTGAAAACATCGTTGCTGCGTGAGCCGATAGCGCGGAGAATACCGATTTCCTGCTTTTTGTAGGAAATGCTTGTGCCGATAAAGTTTGCAAGCATTAAAGCCGCAAACGCCGCAAAGCCGATACCTATCCAGAAGAAGTATTTAGAAAGGATTTTAAGCGCGTCGTTTACCGAGTCAAGCTCAAAGGTGACCGAGTTTTGAATCTGATAGCGAACGTTCGAGTCCTCGCGGTAGCAGTAGGCGACCGCCGAGCGGACGTCTTCTTTTTCGGCGGGCATAGCCCCTACCGCGAAGCCGTAAATATTATCCGAGCCGTCGGTGTACTTTTTAAATACCGAATCGCTTGCCACAACAGTAGAGTTAAGCCTTGATTTATTACCCTCCGAGGTGTTGTCAATTATGCCGACCAATTTCCAGCCGTCGGTGTTTGTTCCGTCGTTAAAGTCGGACTCCCATGAAGAAAGGGAGTTTTTATTTTTAAGATACTTTGCGTAATCCTCTATATCCGAATTATCGTTGTAGAAATGTATCGCGTCCGTAGTCGCGATTATTTCCTTTTCGCCGAGAGTCTTTTTCTCGCCGTCAATCCAGACTATCTTTTCGCCCTTTATATCGTTAAGGCTTGCCATATAGTTTGAGTCTACGCCGTAATCCTCGTTTTCCTTACCCGTGTTGCTGTAAAAGCTTATATAGCCCTCGGTTATCTGGGTCATAGGCGGGCGCTCGGAAATAAGCTTTTCCATTTTTTCCTTGCCCACCATTATTACACCCGCGTAGCTGTAAGCCGAGGAGGAGCTGAACTCGTTGTAAAGGACATAATCCACCATTTTTTCCGCCTTGGTCTGATGGTCCTTTTTCTCGATAAGGGAGCTGTAACGGTCTATGTCAAAGCCCGTGTCGATTATCGCGGTAACAGTGTATTTCACATTGTTAAGGGTTAAGGTTTTGCCGATAAGGTCGTTAAGCTCAGTAATCTTTTGGTAAACGGGGGTCTGGGTGCCGTCCTTAGCCTTGTTAAAGGTCACGCCGTCAAAGTACTGAGCCTTCTTGAATATCTCGAAAACATATTCGCTGACGGCTATCTCGTCCTTTGTGCCGTCGGGCAGACTGCCCGCTAAAAGCTTAAAGCCCATATCGTCTATAACCGAGTTGTTTATTTCCGCAAAGCCGCTGAAGCCGCGGGAATAAATGTTATAATCGGTCTCGGTAAGCTTGACTTCGGGGTTTGTATGTGCTTCAAAGGTAAGGTCGGAATTTGTCGGAGCAAATACGCCGTGCATCTTAACCCCCACGCCCTTTGATACCTCGTTAAGGTTCTTTTCGGAAACACCGTAGCCGTAATCGCGCCAATAAAAATCCGAGCCGCTTTTTACCTTTTTAGCCTTTGCGACCGAAAGGTATTTAACCCCGCTGTCGGTAAGGGAGTTTGTGCAGGTCTTGACGTGATTGTACGCGCCGAAGGTGTCGGACAGTCCGAAAAGCCCGAAGGCAATGCAGGAAAGCAGAATAGTAAAGACAAGCCTTATTTTCTTATGCTTAAGCCCGCTGGCACCTATCTTAAAGGCGTTTTTAAGGGGAAGCTTTGATTTTATAAGCTTAAAGGTTGAGCCGTCCTCGGTCTTTATTTTGGAGGTATCGGTCTTTACAAACCTCTTTGAAGCCTCGTTTTTCCTTGCAACCGTAATTTCCAGCGAGCCTTCCTTTAGCTTTTCAATATAGGAATTTATCGCCTTCCTGTCTTCCTCGGTTAAATGATAACCGCAGGGGACTTCAACGATATTATCGTGGAAATCGAGTGATGTTTTTTCTTCATCGGAGGCAGGCGCGGTATCAAGCTCAACATCGCTTATAACTCTGCCGTCCGACAGCTCGATAATGCGGTCGGCGTACTGCTCGGCAAATTCGCGGTCGTGGGAAACGACTATTACAAGCTTTGTTTCGGAAAGCTTTTTAAGGGTATCGAAAACCTGACGTCCCGTGTTTGAATCAAGCGCGCCCGTCGGCTCGTCCGCCATAATTATTTGGGGCTTTTTAACAAGCGCACGGGCGATTGCCACCCTCTGCTTCTGTCCGCCCGACAGCTCGTTGGGCTTACGGCTTCCGAAGCCCTCCAAGTCCACCTGCTTTAAAATACCGTTTATTTCCGCGTCGCTCGCCTTACGGTTCTGAAGCTCTATCGCAAGGGCGATATTAGCCCCCACCGAAAACTCGTCAAGCACGTTGTATTCCTGAAAAATAAAGCCGACATAGGTGTTCCTGTAGGAATCGAAATGCTGCTGCTTGAAATTCTTTGAGGAAACACCTTTAATTATTATTTCGCCGCCGTCGTAGCTGTCAAGTCCGCCCAGCACATTCAAAAGGGTGGATTTACCGCTGCCCGATTTACCGAGCAGGAAAACCATTCCCTTATCGGGGAATTTTAAGGAAACCTTATCGAGCGCCGTGACGGGCACTCCCTTTTTGGGTTTATAAATCTTTACAAGGTCTTTTGTTTCTAACATAACTGCCTCCTAAATACCGCACTAATTATGCTAACTGTACTAATTCAAATGGTACAGATATATGATACCACGCCCCATACCGTTTGTCAATATAGGTTACAATATTTTAACTATTATTCTTCTTTGCCCTGTGTTTGCAAATTCTGTTGTATATAAAAAGCCCTAAAAGGCTGATAACTACCGTTACGCCGAAAACTATTGCGGCAAGCTCGTACCTCCCGATTCCGAGCGCGCTCCCGCCGGCGGCCGAGGTAATAATTGACGGCAGCCGTGCCACAGAGACTATAAGTATAAACTTTGACAGCTTTATATCGGTAACTCCAACAAAATAGGTCAATAAATCCTTGGGAGTACCGGGGAGAAAGAAGACAAGAAAGGTAATAAGGTCAAGCCGCTTTTCGTTTTGCAGGAATTTGAGCTGTTTAATCTTGCCTGTGTCAAAAAACACCTCTACCAAGCGTATACCGAACCGCCTTACAAGCCCGAAGACCAAAAGACTCCCGAGTGTTACTCCGATAACGCAGAGTATTGTTCCCTCAACCGCGCCGAAGGCGTAGCCCGCACCTATCTCGAGCGGTTCGCCGGGAACTAAGGCTATTAATACCTGAAACATCATCATTCCGATAAATATTAACCGTCCCCAGTTGCCGCGCGACTCAACCCAGCCCCTGAACTTTTCGGGCTCGGAAACAAGACTTATCATAGGCTTGCCTATAAAATATGCAACCGCGGCGGAAAAGCCGAGAAATAAGACCAAAACCAATACGCTGATTATTTTTTTCTGCTTTGTTGTAAGATGTCTTTCTTCACTTTGAGTAGTCATCTGATTTTGTACCGATGTCCTTTTTCATTTGATTCCAGGCGTCCTCGTGCTCAACATAGTAAAGCGGACATAATTTGCCTGTAATATCATAATGCCTTATAACCGCCGATTCGTCAAGCCCCAATTCGTTTAAAAGCCAGGCGGTAAGCTTTATTACCGCGTCATAGGTCGTCTCATTAAACTTTCCCGTATCGTCGGGGTGGCAGACCTCAATAGAAATCGTATCGTTATTGCGCCAGTTGCTCGCCGCCGATTTTTCCCACAGCGGCACACACTGAATAACCTCGCCCTCAAGCCCTACCAAAAAGTGGGAGCTTACCTCGGTCGAATCCTTGTCAAAATAATCGCGATTGTTCTGTGCCGTCGTATTCGGATTACCCACATAGTGTATCACAATGTTCTTAACCCCATCAAGCTCTTTGCCCGTTCTCGCGGTGGAATGTAGGTGGATAATCTGCTCATCTATCCAGTCGGGAATTTCGATAGCCTTTATCTTTTCGAGCTTGGCGGAGGTGTTCCCTCCGCCCTTAACCGATTTATATATCTTTACCCCGCCGAAAACCGCTCCCGCCGTCACAACTAAAAAGAGCAATAGGCAAACTATGCGTTTAATAATGATTTTTCTTTTTTTGCGCCGTCTGCGCTCCAACTGCGCGAGACGGGAATCATAATTATGTTCCCCCATTAATTAACTTCCTTTTCAACTGTATCGAATGTTAATGTAACCTTAAATAAATCGCCGTCAATTTCGATTTTAAGACTGCCGTTTTGAAGCTCGGTAAGGCTTCGCGCTATCGAAAGCCCTAAACCGCTGCCCTCGGTATTGCGGGATTTGTCACCCCGTACAAACCGCTCGGTAAGCTCCTCGCCCGTTATATTAAGCTCGTATTTTGAAATATTCCTGAAGGTTATTTGCGCCTTCCCGTCACGCTCCGAAATGTCAAGATAAACCCTTGTGCCGCTTTGGGAATACTTGCAGATATTGTTCATCAGGTTATCAAATACCCGCCAGAGATGCCTGCCGTCCGCCATTATTTTAACGGGCGTTTCGGGGATATTTACCACGGGAGTAAGCCCCGCCGCCTTTAAGCGCTCGTCAAACTCGCCTACGGTCTGGGACAAAAGCACTCCCGCCTCGCAGACCGAAAGATTTACCGCAAGGTTGCCCGTTGACGCCTTTGAAGCCTCCATTAAATCCTCGATAAGCTTTTTAAGCCGTGAGGACTGGCGGTCTAAAACATCAATATATTCCTTAATATTCTCGTTTTCGGATTCTTCCTTTTTGATAAGGTCAACATAGTTAATAATCGAGGTAAGCGGGGTTTTAATATCGTGGGAAACATTGGTGATAAGCTCGGTTTTAAACCGCTCGCTCTTCATTTTTTCGTTAATAGCTACAGACAAGCCCTCATTAATGTTGTTAAGACTGTCTGCAAAGTCCTTAAAATCGCCGTACATATATTTTGTGTCTATCTTGTAATTAAGGTCGCCCGCGGCTATTTTCTCACCGCCCTGCTTTATTCTTTGAAGAATAACCGCCAGCGATATTATAACCGCAACATCAGCCACGGTAAACAAAAGCAGTAAAACCGTTCTTTCGGCGGGGTGATACGTAAAAATTGCAATTATAATAAACTGGAACAGCCCCACCGCCGAGGTGATAACCGCGGTTTTAGCCACCGTGGGTATACTTTTAAAGAGGTATCTAACCCAGCCGAAAAGCTTTTTAACGCCCTTTGCCGCAATAAACCAAAGCTTATATATAATATTGTTTTTAAGCAAGGTATGGGTTTTAAGCCGCGCGGCAAAGCTTAAGGTATAGCCGAGGGCAACAACATAATCCATGCTTAAAATCGCCGCTAAAGCTACTAATGAATCAAGGTCGCCGCTGTGTGCCGCCTCGTCTATTAAGAAAGCACTAAGTATTGCTATCACCGCCACCGCCGCCGTAAGCAAATCAAAGGGTACGCGGTCAAGGTGGTTAAGCTCTACTACACAGCCATTTCGGTGGCTCTGGGCGGCATAAAGGTAGCATAAAAGCACAATCAGCATAACAACCGATACGCCTAATATCGCAATCACCGCATAACGGGCAGTGTAAGCAATATCAACAGCGTCAAGCAACAGCTGACCCCTGCCCGAAAGCGCCTCCCTCGGGATATAAACGGTTATTTGTATATCCCGCGTCTTCACCTCCTCATAGTATATATCTCCGTTTTCGTCATTAAACGCCCTTTCTTCGTATGAGGCTAAATGATCCGAGCGTTTTTGCACAAGAAAGCTTTGTCCCTTGTAATTGCCCTCTAATACCTCGCCGCTTGTATAGTCCTCAATCGTATAATAAATTCCCTGCTCTTCACAGTAATAGGCGGCGCTCCGTCCGTCCCCGCCATATAGGTTTAAAATATTCAGAATATGCCCGTTTCCTATGCGGTCTTCCATTATATCGGTCTGAAGCTCGTCTCGGGTTTTCGTATAGCCGTCCCAGTCGAGCAAAAATATAACGGCTATCACAGATACAAGCGCCGCCGCAAAGGCGATAAAGGAAAGAATTATCGCGGTAATTTTCGCCCCAAGGCTTTCAGTCAGCTTTTTCATTTTTTATCCCCCTTTTCCATTTTGTAGCCGTGTGCCCACACGACCTTTAAATAACGCGGCTCGGCGGGGTTTATCTCGATTTTTTCCCTTAAATGCCTTATATGTACCGCCACGGTGCTTTCGGCCCCCAGAGCCTCGCCGCCCCAGACCTTTTTGTAAATTTCTTTGGGAGAAAGCACCTCTCCCGCGTTTTTCATTAAAAGCTTTAAAATCTCAAACTCGGTAGGAGTAAGGGATACCTCCTCACCGTCGACAAAGACCTGCTTTGATTTATTGTTAAGCTCTATATTTCCTATCGTGTACCCGTTTTCCGGCTCGGATTTCTTGCCGCCTCCGAGCGTCATATACCGCCTTAACTGGGATTTTACCCGCGCTATTACCTCGACAGGGTTAAAGGGCTTTGTCACATAATCGTCCGCTCCCACGTTAAGCCCTAAAATCTTATCGGTATCCTCGCTTTTGGCGGTAAGCAGTATCACGGGGATATTTGAAATCTCCCGCAATTTAACCATTGCGGTAATGCCGTCGCACTCGGGCATCATTATATCCATAAGCACAAGGTGAATGTCATTTTCCTCAACCGACTTTACCGCCTCATTTCCGTTATAGGCGGTAAAAATGCTATAGCCCTCAGCTTCAAGATAAATCTTAAGCGCCGAAACAATATCCTTTTCATCATCGCAAACTAAAATGTTATACATCTCTCCCACCTCACCCATATTATAGCAGGAAAATTATTAAGATAAAA
>CABVAD010000041.1 GCA_902496265.1 uncultured Oscillospiraceae bacterium | reverse complement strand
TTTTATTAACAAGTGGGGTGCTATTTGTGCGTATTAAAGACGGCTTCAGCGTTAAAAACCTGCAGGGTCAGTACACCGTTGTCGCGGATAACGGCGGACTTGAAAATACAATAGTGCTTACCGACACGGCGCTGTTCCTGTGGAATTTGCTTAAAGCTAAGGACACTTCAAAGACCGAGATGTTAAACGCGCTTCTTGATAATTTCGATATTTCCACAGTTTTGGCGCTCGGAGATATTGATGTGTTTTTAAGAACAATGAAGGAAAACGGTATAACAGAAGACTGATATGGCAAAAAAAGAAAGCAACAAAAACACGCTTAAATGGATTTATCAGCGGATTAAGAGATATTTTCCGCTTATAATCGCCGTCTCGGCTGTGACGGCTTTAGGGGCTTGCGCGGGAGTGGGAATAGCCCTTGTGACAAAAAGAATTTTCGATATAGCCACACGCGACAGCGAGGGAAGCCTTGCGGCGGCGGGGCTTATGCTTTTCGCGGTAATAGCGGCGCAGGTGCTTTTGAGCGCGGTTCAGTCCTTTATGACCGCTTTTGCGGGCGGAAGGCTCACCGTTTCACTTAGGAATTATCTTTTCGCCGCGGTCTGCAACAAGAAATACGAGGGGCTTTCCGCCTACCATTCGGGGGATCTTTTAAACCGTTTCACCTCGGATACCGAGGTCGTGGTTTCAAGCGCGGTTTCAATTATTCCGAGCGTCACCTCTATGGTTACGAAAATCGCCGCGGGAATAGGGGCAATGCTTATGCTTAACCCCTATCTCGCGGGTATTATACTCCTGCTCGGAATTTCCGTTCCCGCAATCGGCAGGGTGATTAATAAGCGATACAAGAGCCTTCACAAGGACTGCCAGAAAACCGAGGGAAAAACAAGGTCTTTTTTGCAGGAATGCTTTGAAAATATTGTGGTAATCAAAACCTTTGTAAGCGAGGCACCCTTTCTTTCCCGTCTCGGTCTTTATATGGACGAAAATTTCAGGGCTAAAATGAAGAGGACGGGCGTTTCGGTATTGGCGCACATTTGCCTATATTCCTTTTTCACGGTCGGATATTACGCCGTTTTGGTCTGGGGCGCGGGCGGAATAGCGGCGGGAACCCTTACATACGGCACGCTGATGGCGTTTTTACAGCTTATTTCACAGCTCCGCGCGCCGCTTCAGAACGTATCGGGAATAATGCCTAAGTATTACGCGGCTTTGGCATCGGCGGAGCGGCTTATGGAGCTTGAAAAGCTGCCCGGGGAGAACAAGCCTCTGCCCGAAGCCGAGCTTGAAGCGCTTAAAAAGAATTTCCGCTCGCTTGAGGTGAATAATTTATGCTTTACCTACGGCGGCGGGCAAATACTTGAAAATTGCAGTTTTACCGCCGAGCGGGGACATATAACCGCGGTTACGGGCGAGTCGGGCAGCGGCAAAAGCACCCTCTTTAAGCTTATTTTAGGGCTTTACGAGCCGCAGTCGGGCAGCATTACCGTAAACGGAGAAAGAGCGGCGGATACCTCTGTGCGCGGACTTTTTTCCTATGTGCCGCAGGGGAATATGGTGCTTTCGGGCACGGTGAGGGATAATATTACCCTGTGCGACCCCGATATTGGTGAGGAAAGGCTTGAAAAAGCGGCGCACGCCGCCGAAATTTACGATTATATTGCGGCACTTCCCGACGGCTTTGACACGGTGCTGTCAGAGAGGGGCGCGGGACTTTCGGAGGGACAGATTCAGCGCATTTCAATAGCCCGCGCCCTCCTTACCGACGCGCCCGTGCTCCTGCTCGACGAGGCAACCAGCGCCCTTGACGAGGCCACCGAAACGCGGGTGCTTAAAAACATTAAAAATATGACCGATAAAACCGTTATTTTCATAACCCACAGAAACACAAGCCTTAAGGCGTGCGACAGAATATTCAGGATTGAGAACAAAAAAATTACTGCTATAAAACAGACGCTTTCACGGCTTTAAAACAGCCGTGAATTTTTTGAAATAGCCACGGTTTATAACCTATGAAAATATTGACAGTTTTAAAAATTTCAGAAAGAGTTAATTTGTGAAAATTCTGCATTGACTTTATTATGGAAAAGTACTAAAATCATAACATAAAATTTGTGAAAGGGTGTTTTCCTTGATAGCCGCGGTAATTGCTTTCATTTTCGGCGTTTTACAGGCTTTTTTGCTTAAAATCACCCTTTTTTCCTTTACGGCGGGGAATTATCAGAAGGCGGCGCTCTGCTTGCTTGTAAAGCTTATCGCCTACGGCGCGGCGGCGCTTCTTTTGGTGTTTCTCTTCTCGGATTATGTTATCGGCTGTGTAATCGGCTATGCGGCGGGACTTCCCGTAACGGTTACGGCTTGGTTTATAATAAATACTCTTCGCGCTAAAAACGCAGCTTCGGGAGATGGTAAAAACGAAGACAGTAACAATAATTGAGTTTGCGTTATCAGCGGTAATTTTTGCCGCGGGTCTTATAGGCTGGTCGGCTGTTCACGCTTCGATAAAACAGCACGGAAAAACCAAGGAGCTTAAAAAGAGGTCAAGGCTTTTGGCTGTCTTAATGATTATCGCGGCGTGGTTTTTTATCGGTACGGCGATAACCTCCCTTTGGGGCGGCAAGGCGGGAATGAATGTTGAGTTCGAGATGTTCAGCGAGCGGGTAAGCCTTTTCGGCTTTTCCATAGCGAAAACAAGCCTTGTTATGTGGATAATAACGGCTATCGTATTGGTATTGGGTCTGATTTTCAGATTTGTGATTTTTCCGAAATTCGACCCCGATAACCCCAAGGGCTTTCAGAATATAATGGAGTTAGCGGTAGAATCGTTTGAAAATTTCACCAAAAACACCCTCGGCGATTATGCGGGGGAGCTTGCGCCCTATATGTTCTCCCTGGCGGTATTTATGATTATGTGCGCCGCGTCGGAGCTTATAGGGGTAAGACCGCCGACATCGGATTTGATTGTAACCCTCTCTATGGGACTTATAACCTTTGTGCTGATAAACGTTTACGGAATAAGGAAAAAGGGCTTCGGCGGCAGGGTGAAAAGCCTTGCAAAGCCCACCCCCGTGATTTTTCCAATGAAAATTTTAAGCGATATTGCGGTGCCCGTTTCCCTTGCCTGCCGCCTTTTCGGTAATATGATAGGCGGTATGATAGTTATGGATTTGTTAAAATCCGTGCTGGGCGGCTACGCGAGCGGTATTCCCGCGGTGGCGGGGCTTTACTTCAACCTCTTCCACCCGATTATACAGACCTATATTTTCATTATTTTATCATTAACCTTTATAAACGAAGCTATTGAATAGGAGGAATTTAAAATGACAGCTATCGGTGCAGGATTGGCAATGCTTGCGGCTTTGGGCGCAGGACTCGGAATGGGTATTGCAACAGGTAAGGCGGCTGAGGCGGTAGCCCGCCAGCCGGAGGCCTCGGGTAAGATTAACGCGATTTTGCTGCTCGGCTGCGCGCTCGCGGAGTCGACCGCGATTTACGCCTTCGTTGTAGCCCTTATCTTAGCGGCAAAGTAGGAGACAGCTATGGAAGGATTAGTTATATCGGACGCCGTTAAGGATCTGATAATCAATATTATCAATATTATAGTCTTGTTCGTAATCGTGCGCGGACTCGCCTATAAGCCCGTGAAAAGGTTTCTCGACGCCCGCAAAGAGCGTGTATCCAAGGAGCTTTCCGACGCGGCTCAGGCAAGGCAGACCGCCGAGGAGGAGGCCCTTAAATATAAAGAGCTTACCGAAAAGAGCAAGATGCAGCAAGCCGAAATTATAAACGGGGCGGAGCGCACCGCAAAGCAGAACGCCGCCGAGATTATTGAGACGGCAAAGCAGAACGCCGCCGAAATCACCGAAAAGGCGCGCGAAAACGCCCAAAAAGAGCACGACGCGCAGATTGCCGCTATGAAGGGCGACATTGCCGACATTGCCTTTGATATTTCAAGGCAGGTGCTTTCGCGCGAGGTGACCGACGAGGACAATATGCGTATTGCCGACTCGTTCTTTGCCAAATACCAAGGGTGACGGTTATGAAGACTGCAATAATTACGGTAGCCTCAAATATGTCGGACAAAACCTATGAGCGCATTTGCAGAGGCTTTGCCGAGAAATTGGGCGAGGTATCCTTTGAACGCGTGACAGACGATAGGATAATAGGCGGCTTTATCGCCGATGTTGACGGCGAGGTTTTTGATTTGAGCATTGCCTCGCAAATAGAAAAAATGCAGAAACAGATTACCAGCTAAGGTGGTGCAGGAGAAGTGCCTAAAATACAAATGGAGGAAATCGGCGGCTTTTTAAAAAAGCGTATCGCTGAATTTCAGGTTGAGCCGATAGTCTACCGCTGCGGCTCTGTCGCCACGGTCGGCGACGGAGTTGTGCGCGTAAAGGGGCTTCCCGACCGCCTTTACGGCGAGCTTTTGGAGTTTGAGGGCGGAGCTTACGGAATGGCGCTTGATTTGGAGGAGGACGGCGTGGGCGCCGTGCTTATGGACAATTCCGATTCCGTAAACGTAGGTGACAGCGTAAAGGGAACCGGTGTCGTTGCCGAAATACCTGTCGGCGATTTGCTTTTGGGCAGGGTTATTGACCCTATCGGCAGACCGCTTGACGGCGAGCCGTTAACGGTCAAGGATTATCTTCCCTGCGAGCGTCCCGCGCCCGCTATTATGCAGCGCCGACCTGTTGACAAGCCGCTCGAAACGGGAATTTTGGCTATCGACAGTATGATACCGATAGGCAGAGGTCAGCGCGAGCTTATCATAGGCGACCGCCAGACGGGTAAAACCTCAATTGCGCTCGACACTATTATCAATCAGAAAAATTCCGACGTAATATGTATATACTGTGCGATAGGTCAGAAGGCCTCAAACATAGCGCAGATAACAGATACCCTGAAATCAGCGGGCGCGTTTGAATACAGCCTTGTTGTGGCATCCACCGCGTCGGACAGTCCCGCTATGCAGTATTTAGCTCCCTACGCCGCCTGTGCGGTAGCCGAGGGCTTTATGAAGGAGGGTAAGGACGTGCTTGTGGTTTACGACGACCTTTCAAAGCACGCCGTAGCCTACCGTACTATGTCCTTACTTTTACACAGACCGCCCGGACGCGAGGCTTTCCCCGGCGACGTCTTTTACCTTCACAGCCGACTGCTTGAAAGAAGCGCCTGTATGAGTGAGGAGTTGGGCGGCGGCAGTATTACCGCACTTCCCATAATCGAAACTATGGCGGGCAACATCTCGGCTTATATCCCGACCAACGTAATCTCCATTACCGACGGTCAGGTTTTCCTTGAAACCGAGCTTTTCCACAGCGGTGTGCGTCCCGCCGTTAATATCGGACTTTCGGTGTCCCGCGTGGGCAGACCCGCACAGCACAAGGCTATGCGTAAGGTTTCGGGAACGCTCAGAATAGAGCTGTCGCAATTCCGCGAGATGGCGGTATTCACCCGCTTCGGCAGCGACGTTGACGAATCGACGAGGAAAATGCTTGCCCGCGGCAATATTCTGACCGAGCTTTTAAAGCAGCCGAAAAGCAAGCCATATTCCCTCTTTGAGGAGGTTGCCTTGCTCACCGCTTATAAAAACAATATTTTTGAAAACGCCAAGCCCGCGGATATAAAACGGCTGGCAAACGAAATGCTCGCCTACCTGCACAACAACTGTGCGAGCGTGGAAAATGCGGTAAACGCCACGGGGGACCTTGACGATGAAGATACAAAGCGGCTTGCGGATTCTCTAAATTTATTTAAGGATACTTGTTCAAATGGAGAACATCAGTGAATTAAAGCAGCATCTTCGCGCGATTGAGCAGACAAGGCAGATTTCAAACGCTATGTATCTGCTCTCGACCTCGCGAATGAAAAAGTCGATGCAGAATATCGACTACAACCTCGCCTATATGCGAAAGCTGCGCGCGACTATTAAGGACATTATTTCAAAAACAAAGCATAATATGCTCTCCGACCCCTTTATAGAGCTTACCGAGGGCGGCAAGGCGCTGTTTTTTGTGATAACCTCGGATAAGGGGCTTTGCGGCGGCTATAATTCCGCGGTTTTTAACCTTGCAATGAAAAAAATGAGTGATTATGAAAAGCCCGTGGTTTATTCCCTCGGCCACAAGGGAACCGAGATGTTTTTAAATCACGGCATAACGCCCGACGACAGTATGTACGGCGCGTCACAGCGCCCCTCGCTTTATTCGGCAAGGGCTTTAGGCGAGCGAATTGTCGAGCTTTACGACGACTGCGCGGTAAGCGAGGTGTATATCGTTTACACCGAATATGTCAATTCAGCGGTGCAAAGACCTGTCTGCAAGCGGGTGCTGCCGCTTTTGCGCCGCGATTTTGACGATGTGGAATACGAAAACAAATACACGGCGGACGTACTTTACGTGCCTGATTTGCAGACCGTATTCGACCGTATGGTGCCGCAGTATATTATCGGAATGATGTATGATATTATGATGCAGTCGGCGGCGAGCGAGGACGCGGCGCGTATGACCGCTATGCAGAACGCGACAAAAAACGCCGACGAAATGATAGCGAAATTAGGCGCTCAGATAAACGCCGCAAGACAGCTTATGATAACCAACGAAATCACCGAGATTGCCGCCGCCGCGGATATAAAAGGCGCGGTTTAAAGGGAGAGTGAGTTTAATGGAAAACGCATTGTATAAGGGTAAAATCGTAAAGATTTCGGGCCCTGTTATAGACGTAAAATTTGATAACGGAAAGGTACCGCCGATTAACTCACTTATCACGGTCGAAGAGTACTCTAAGCACGCCGAGACGGCTATGCATTTAGGCGGCGGGGTCGTACGCGCAATCGCGCTTGACGCGACCGAGGGGCTTCGCTGTAATCTGACCGTTGTTTCGGACGGCAAGGGCATAGAGGTGCCCGTCGGCGACGGCGTTATCGGACGCGCCGTGGACGTTTTGGGCAGACCGATAGACGAAAAGGGCGAAATCAAGGCGGAAAAGTATATGCCCATTCACAGAAGCGCACCGCGGCTGAATGAGCAAAAGCCCGCCACAGAGCTGCTTGAAACGGGAATTAAGGTTATAGATTTGCTTGTGCCCTACGCAAAGGGCGGAAAAATCGGGCTTTTCGGCGGTGCGGGAGTCGGCAAAACCGTGCTTATTATGGAGATGATTCATAATGTAGCCGTAAACCACGGCGGCTATTCGGTATTTACGGGCGTAGGCGAGCGCAGCCGCGAGGGCAACGAGCTTATCCACGATATGGAAAGGAGCGGTGTAATCGGAAAATCGGTACTCGCCTTCGGTCAGATGAACGAGCCTTCGGGCAGCCGTATGAGAGTCGCTATGACGGGTCTTACAATGGCGGAATATTTAAGGGACGAAAAGCATCAGGACGTACTGCTGTTTATCGATAATATTTACCGCTTTGTTCAGGCGGGCAACGAGGTAAGCGCCCTTTTGGGCAGACTGCCGAGCGCGGTCGGCTACCAGCCGACCTTGGCGCAGGAGCTAGGCTCTGTTGAGGAGCGCATAGCCTCTACGAATAACGGCTCTATAACCTCGGTTCAGGCGGTTTACGTCCCCGCGGACGACCTTACCGACCCCGCGCCCGCCACAATATTCAACCACCTTGACGCAACCACCGTTTTGTCAAGGAACATCGCCGAGCAGGGAATATATCCCGCGGTTGACCCGCTCAATTCCTCAAGCCGCGTGCTTGAGCCCGAAATTGTCGGAAAAAAGCATTACGATACCGCAAGACGGGTTCAAGAGTGCCTGCAAAGATACGACGACCTTAAGGATATAATCGCTATTTTAGGTATGGAGGAGCTGTCCGCGGAGGATAAACAGACGGTCTACAGGGCGAGAAAAATCCAAAACTTCCTTTCCCAGCCGATGAACGTTGCACAGGCGTACACGGGTATGGAGGGCAGATTTGTGCCGCTCCACGAAACAATAGAGGGCTTCCGCCAGATTGTGGACGGCGAGGTTGACGACCTGCCCGAGCTTGCCTTTTCAATGGTAGGCAACATTGAAGAAGCAAAGCAAAAGGCTAAAACGCTTTAAAACGGGTGTCGGCTATGAGTGAATTTTTGCTTGAAATAATCGCGCCCGAAAAGCATTTCTTTAAAGGAATGGTTGAGCAGATAACCTGCCAGACCGAACAAGGCGAGCTTGGAATCTTAAAGGGTCACCAGACTATGGTCGCCTCCCTTGAAATAGGGGAAATCAAGATTAAAGCAGACGGCGAGTGGAAGAGCGCCTTTATCTCCGAGGGCTTTATGGAGGTAAGGCGGGACGAGGTTGTAATCTTTTCCCAATGCTGCGAATGGCCCGAGGAAATTGACGGGATAAGGGCAGAGGAATCCCGCCGCCGCGCCCTTGACCGCATTGAACACGCGCAGAACCTTAAGGAGCACAGGCACAACGAAATATCCCTCGCCCGCGCAATGGCACGCCTGAAGGTTAAAAAAGAGCATAGATAAAAATTCCTCGGAACGAGTCCGAGGAATTTTTTTGTCGGCAGACAGCAAAAAAGATGCCGCTTCGACGCGAGAGAAAAAATTGCAAAAAAGAAGTACCTCAACTACGCGTCTGCGTACCGAGGCACTCGGTTGGCGGAGATGGAGAGATTCGAACTCTCGAGCTCGTTTCCGAGCTACACGATTTCCAATCGTGCGCCCTCGACCGGACTAGGCGACATCTCCGTACCGTTAGGTTATATGCCGTTTATAACGGCAAGAAACATTATACCTTGTATTGACCGAAA
>CABVAD010000040.1 GCA_902496265.1 uncultured Oscillospiraceae bacterium | reverse complement strand
TAAGTCGGGGGAGGAAGAAAAAGTGGAAAAGAAAAAAATACTTATTGCCGATGACGAGGAAAGAATTGTAAAGCTGGTCTCCGATTTTCTTAACGCCTCGGGGTATGAGACGGTTTGCGCGGCGGACGGAAAAGAGGCTCTCGACATTTTTAACGCCGACAGCGGTATCGACCTTGCGATAATCGACATTATGATGCCCGAGGTGGACGGCTGGGCGGTCACCCGCGAAATACGCCAAAAAAGCGACCTGCCCATAATTATGCTCTCCGCCCGCGCGGAGGAGTTTGATTTGCTGACGGGCTTTGAATCGGGAATAGACGAGTATGTGACAAAGCCCTTTTCGCCCGCGGTTTTAGTAAAGAGGGTCGAGGCGCTCTTAAAGCGCAGCTCGGGACAACCCTTAAGCGAGGAAAAAGCCCAAAAGGGACTTGTTATTGACAGCAATGCCTTTACGGCGTTTGTGGACGGCGTGCCGCTTGAGCTTACCCTTAAGGAATTTGAACTTTTGTCCTATTTATACGAGAACGCCGGCAGGGTGCTTACCCGCGACCAGCTGCTTAACGCTATCTGGGGCTACGATTATTTAGGTGATTCGAGGACGGTCGATTCCCACATTGCAAGGCTTCGTACAAAATTAGGCGACTACGGTGCTTCACACCTTAAAACTATTTACGGAATGGGGTATAAGCTTGAGGCTTAAGGAGCTTAAGAATAAGCTTTGGTTTAATATCTTTATCCGAATAGCGGCGGTTTTCGCGGCGTTTGTACTGGTGCTTTGCCTATCAAACGTCACCTTTTTGGTGCGGTTTTTCAGCCTGAAGGAAAAAAGGGCGCTTAAGGAACAGCTCGGAGTGGTATGCGGGCTTAATTTCAAGGGGTCCCAGACGGTAGTAAAGACCCTGTCGGAGATTAACGAAAAGTATAATTTTGATGTTGAAATTTACAACAAGTCGGGCAGGATACTTTACACCACCCACGGCAGTCAGATGATGGACTACTTTTCGCTTAACAACGACAAGTTTGTAATGACCCACGAGGAGCTTACCCCCATAAAGAGCGAGCGGCTTTCGGGGGATATAATATTTGAGACCGCCGTCCGCAGATTTGACCAAAACGAGTACCTTTTATGCCGCAAGCAGATAGGCGACAGTCTCTTTGCAGAGGTGCGGGTACAAAAGCAGCTCATTTCAAACTCCGCGTCGGTTGCAAATGAATTTATCGTTATTATTTCGGTTATTTGCTTTATGCTTTCGGTTATATGGGTGCTGAATTTTGCGCGGAAGTTCTCAAAGCCTATTGCCGAGATGAACGAAATTACAAAGGATATGGCGCGGCTTGATTTCGGCAGAAAGCTTCAAATAAACCGAAGCGACGAGATAGGAGAGCTTGCGGCTTCGGTAAACGAGCTTTCCGCCTCGCTTAACACGGCGCTTACCGACCTTAAGGAGACCAACGCGAGACTCCGATCGGATATAGAGCTTGAACGTCAGCTTGACGTTATGCGGCGCGGCTTTGTCGCAAATGTCTCGCACGAGCTTAAAACCCCGATTTCAATAATCAGCGGATACGCCGAGGGGCTTAAGCTAAACGTAAGCCCCGAATCCAAGGAGGAATACTGCAACACCATTATTGATGAAAGCCGGCGAATGAATAAGCTGGTGCTGAGCATTTTGGAGCTTTCGCGCTACGAATCGGGACAGATTCCGCTCAATAAGGAAAGCTTTGATATTTCCTCGCTTTCCGGTGAGTGCCTTGACCGCGTTTTTGCGGGCAGGGATATTGAAACCGAAAATAAAATTCCCGAGGGTACTCAAATCACTGCCGATCCGTTTCAGACCGAGCAGGTCTTAAAGGCGTATCTTGAAAATGCCGCCGCCCACACGCCCGACGGCGGAAAGGTATGGACCGAGAGCGGCGTTTCGGGCGATACTGTAAGAATTTCGGTATTTAATACGGGCAGTCACGTCGACGAGGAGGTTATGCCCCAGATTTGGCAGAGCTTTTTCAGGGGTGACAAGTCCCACAAGCGAGACAGCACCCGTTTTGGGCTGGGGCTTTCCATTGTTTCGGCGATAATGAAGCTGCACGGGCATAAGTGCGGCGTTTACAACACCGATTTCGGGGTCTGCTTCTGGTTTGAGGCGGATAAGGGCGTATAAATGACGTTGCAGTAATTTCGCTTTGTTTTCAGAAAAAATGCTTGACTTTTATTTTTTATGTGTTATAATTGTTCTAGCATTAAGAGAAAGGTGAGTGGGGCGACCCGCTCACTTTTGTTTTGAATAAGCAAAGCCGACAAATCCGAACCCGTGACGGGTTCGACTACGGAGGTATGATAAATGGCAAACGCTGCCGAAAAGGTATACGCTCTTATAAAGGAAACGGTCGAGGCGCAGGGGGTAAGCCTGTGGGACGTTCGCTTTTTAAAGGAGGGCGCGTCATGGTATCTGCGGGTGTTTATCGATAAGCCCGAGGGTATAAGCATTGACGACTGCACAAACGTCTCTCACGCTATCGACCCGATTATAGATGAGGCAGATCCGATTGATGTTTCCTATTTTTTGGAGGTCTGCTCGCCGGGTGCTGAGCGTGAGCTTACAAGGCGGAGTCATTTTGAAGCCTGTATCGGCAAAACGGTCAAATTCAAGCTTTATAAAGCCGTGGACGGCGTTAAGGAGCTTACAGGCACTCTTAAAGCCGCGGCGGATACAGTTACAATCGAAACCGAGGGCGGGGAGTACCGATTTGATTATAAGGATATCTCCAAAGCCCGTCTGTGCGATTTTGAATAATAATAAATAAACCTTTGTTTGGAGGAATTGAGAAAAATGGCAGGTTCAAGAAAAGCGTCAAAGCCGAAGAATGACAATAAGGAGTTCTTTGAAGCGCTGAAGCTTATGGAAGAGGAAAGAGGAATACCTAAGGAATTTATAGCGGAAAAGATTGCCGACGCGATAGTTGTCGCGGCGCGCAAGGATTACGGCGGAAACGATATCGTTTCCTGCGTTATCGATACCGAGAACGAGGTTTTCACCGTTACCGCGCGCAAAACCGTGGTTGACGAGGTTTCAGACCCCTATTCCGAAATTTCTAAAGAGGACGCGGCGGCAATTGATCCGAGCGCGGTTGAAAACGGCTTTGTGGATATAAAGCTCGACCCCAAAAAGTTCGGCAGAGTAGTCGCTCAGAATTCAAAAAACAATTTCCGTCAGGGAGTAAGGGAAGCCGAGAGAGGTCAGGTTTTAGCCGAGTTCCAGAGCCATAACCGCGAGCTTGTAACGGCGGTTGTCGAGCGTATTGACCCTAAGACGGGCAACGCGATACTTACTATCGGCCATAACGAGGCAACCCTGCCCAAGCTTGAGCAGGTCCCCGACGAGGAGCTTCGCGAGGGCGACCATATAAAGGTTTATGTGGTTGACGTAAAGGAAACCGAGAGAGGACCTAAAATTATGCTTTCCCGCACCCATCCGGGGCTTGTAAAGCGTCTTTTTGAAACCGAAGTGCCCGAAATCTTCGACGGTACTATTGAAATCAAGTCGGTTTCCCGTCAGGCGGGCTCGAGGACTAAAATCGCCGTGTGGTCGGAAAATAAGGAAATTGACGCGGTGGGCGCCTGCATAGGTCCGAGGGGCGCTCGAGTCAACAAAATTGTTGAGGAATTAGCGGGCGAGAAGATCGATATTGTAAAATACAGCGACGATCCCAAGGAATTTGTGGCAGAAGCCCTTTCTCCCGCAAAGGTAACTTCGGTTGAGATCGAAAGCGAGGAGCCCAAGGTTTGCAAAGCGAGCGTACCCGAGGCTCAGCTCTCCCTTGCGATAGGCAACAAGGGTCAGAATGTAAGGCTTGCCGCAAAGCTTACGGGCTGGAAAATAGATATTCACCCCGAAAGCGGCTTTTTCGGAGAGTAGGCTCTCGTCAGCCTAACCGTTTGAAAGGAGCTTTTTAAATGGGAGCTAAAAGAACACCGGCACGTATGTGTACCGCCTGCCGCGAAATGAAGCCTAAAAATGAGCTGATAAGAATAGTCAGGACTCCCGAGGGCGATATTAAGCTTGATCCCACGGGAAAGCTGAACGGCAGAGGAGCATATATTTGCAAATCCGCCGAATGTCTTGAAAAAGCGCGGAAAACCGGCGTTTTGTCAAGAGCCTTCGGCACGGCTGTACCCGAGGAAATTTTCGCCGAGCTTGAAAGGAAGCTTTCTGATGCGGGACAGTAAGGCGCTTGCGCTTTTAGGTCTGGCGGCGAAGGCGGGAAAGCTGTCCTACGGTATGGACGCGGCGTTAAAATCGATAAAAAGCGGTAAGGCGCGGCTTGTAACAGCCGCGGGGGACGTATCGCAAAAAAGCCGAAAGGAAGCCGCCTTTTTTGCCGAAAAAGGCTCAGTAAAATTTATAACGCTTGAAAGGCTTTATATAGAGACCGTGTCGGACGCTGTCGGCCGTAGGTGCGGGGTATTATCAATAAACGACAGCGGTTTTGCCGACGCTTTTTTAAAGGCGTACACCAGAGGAGGAAATGCTAATGACGAATAAATATAAGGTCAGCGACCTTGCAAAGGATTTTAACCTTGGCTCAAAGGATATTATAGGTATCGTCGCCGAGAAAACAGGTGCGGTCAAAAAGAGCGGCGCGTCGCTTGACGAGACCGAAATAAGCATAGTTTTTACCGAGCTGTTAAACCGCAGCGAGGTTAAAAGCTTTGCGGATTATTTCGCCACGGGAGCGGAGTCGCGCGCGGCGGCTAAAAAGGCAAGAGAGGAAGAAAAGAACAAAAAGCTTGCCGAGCAGATGGCGATTTTAGAGCAGCTTAAGGCGGCGGCTAAGGGCGAGGCAAAGCCTGATGCCGAAAAGAAGCCAAAGGACGAAAGCAAGGATACGGCGGAAAAGAAGCCCGAAAAGCAGGAAAAGCCCGCCGAGAAGAAGGCTGAAAAAACCGCTGAAAAATCGGTGAAAAAGGCAGAAAAGGCTGAGGAAAAGAAGGCTGAAAAGCCTGCCGCACAGGCAAAGCCTGCGGCTAAAAAGCCCGAGAACGCCAAGAAAACAGAAAAGGCGGCGGAAAAGACCGATAAAAAGCACGGTGTTTCCGACCCCCAGCCTTTTGTTTCCCGCAAGAGCGAGAAAAAGCCGGGTGAAGCGCCTAAGCGCGGCCCCGCGGAAATACGTCATATAGACACAAGAACCTCCAATGTAAATATAGATAAATACAACGAAAAGTATGAAATAATTGCTCCTGCAAATACTATGAAGGACAATTTTTCAAGAAAGCAGAAAATTAAGCAGAAATCGCAGGATTACCGCCGTCCTCAGGGGGCAAAGCGGGAGACCGAGGCGGACAAAATCCGCCGTATGCAGCTTGAGCGCATAAAGAAGACCCCGATAACCGTTACGGTAGGCGAGGAGATAACGGTAGGCGAATTGGCCGCCGCCCTTAAAAAGACCGCCGCCGAGGTTATTAAGGTGCTCTTGAAGCTTGGTATGATGGCGACGGTAAATCAGGTTATCGATTACGATACCGCCGAAATTGTTGTCACCGAAATGGGTGCTAAGATTGAAAAGCAGGTTGTCGTCACCATTGAGGAGCAGATTATGGACGATACCGAGGACAACGCCGAAAATCTGAAGCCCAGAAGTCCCGTTGTGGTGGTTATGGGTCACGTTGACCACGGTAAGACCTCGCTCCTTGACGCTATCCGCAACACCGCCGTAACCGATACCGAGGCGGGCGGAATAACCCAGCACATCGGCGCGTACAGGGTAAACTGCAAGGGTCAGGACATCACCTTCCTTGACACACCGGGTCACGCGGCGTTCACCTCAATGCGTAAGCGCGGCGCTATGGCTACCGATATTGCGGTGCTGGTTGTAGCCGCGGACGACGGCATTATGCCCCAGACCATAGAGGCTATCAATCATGCTAAGGCGGCAAATGTTCAGATTATAGTTGCAATCAATAAAATGGATAAGCCCGAGGCCAACCCCGACAGGGTGCTTGAACAGCTCACCGAGCACGAGCTTGTTCCCGAAAAATGGGGCGGCGACGTTATCTGCGTTCCCGTTTCGGCTAAAACCCACGAGGGTATTGACAATCTGCTTGAAAGCATACTGCTTGTCGCCGAAATGATGGAGCTTAAGGCAAACCCCGACAGGAGAGCCAAGGGTATCGTTATCGAGGCAAGACTCGATAAGGGCAGAGGTCCTGTCGCGTCACTTCTTGTTCAGAACGGAACGCTTCACACGGGCGATATTATCGTAGCGGGAACGGCGGTCGGCAGAGTCCGCGTTATGACCAACGAAAACGGAAAAGAGCTCAAAGCCGCGGGTCCGTCGGTACCTGTTGAGATTACGGGTCTTGCGGAAACCCCCAACGCGGGCGATGTGTTCGACGCGGTTTCAGACGAGCGTCTTGCGCGCGAGCTTGTCGAGCAGAGAAAGCAAAAGGCTAAAGAGGAGCTCTTTAACGCCAAGCAGAAGGTTACGCTTGACAACCTCTTTGACCAGTTAAGCGAGGGCGACTTAAAGGAGCTTAATATAATCGTAAAGGCCGACGTTCAGGGCAGCGTTGAGGCTGTGCGCGAAAGCCTTGTAAAGCTTTCAAACGAAGAGGTTAAGGTTAATGTTATCCACGGCGGCGTGGGAGCTATAAACGAGTCGGATGTAATGCTGGCTCAGACCTCGGGCGCAATTATCGTGGGCTTTAACGTCCGTCCCGACGGCGTTGCAAAGGCGGCGGCGGAGCGCGACGGCGTGGATATGCGTATGTACCGCGTTATTTACGACTGCATTGAAGAGGTCAAGGCGGCAATGAAGGGTATGCTCGCTCCAAAATACCGTGAAAATCAGCTCGGTACAGCCGAGGTTCGCAACGTTTACAAGATTTCAAACGTCGGCACGGTCGCGGGCTGTTATATCACAAACGGCAAGGTATCGCGCTCTGCTCAGATACGCGTTGTCCGCGACGGTATAGTTATCTGCGAGGATAAGATTGATTCTCTGCGCCGCTTTAAGGATGACGTTAAGGAGGTAGCTCAGGGCTACGAATGCGGTATCGGTCTTGAAAAATTTGCCGACATCAAGGAAGGCGACATATTTGAAGCCTTTATTATGGAGGAGTACAGAGATTAATGGCTGGTTACAGAATTAACCGTATCACGTCTGATATAAAGCTTTGCCTGTCGGAGCTTTTGCGCGAGGTAAAGGACCCCAGAGTCAGCAAGCTTTTAAGCATTGTTAAGGTTGACGTCTCAAGCGACCTTTCCTACGCGACGGTATATGTAAGCGCAATCGAGGGCTATGAGCAAACCGTGTCCTCGGTAAAGGCTCTCAAAGGTGCGGCGGGCTTTCTGCGCCGCGAATTAGGCGCGAGACTGTCGCTCAGAAAAGTGCCGGAGCTGCGCTTTGTCGCAGATGATTCGATAGAGCATAGCGCGAATATCTCAAGAATTATCGAGTCCTTAAATGAGGAAAATAAAAATGAAAAGGAAAATTAATGACGGCTGTCGGGATTTGACTCTGAGGCAGACCGCAAGGTTTTTAAAAAAGCACGATAATTATATTATTCTGACCCACGCTTCGCCCGACGGCGATACGTTGGGTTCTGCCTATGCGCTTTATTACGGGCTTAATGAGATAGGTAAGTCCGCCTGCGTGCTGTGTCCCGACGTTATTCCCGAAAAATACGGGTATTTTGCCCGCAAAACCGACCATGTTGCCCGCGAAAACGCAACCGTTATCGCGGTGGACGTGGCGGATAAGCGGCTTTTGGGCAGTCTTAAAGAGGAGTTCGGCGATATTGTAGACCTTAATATCGACCACCACGTTTCAAACGTGAGATATGCAAAAAATCTTTATCTCGATTCCGACGCTTCGGCTACTGCGGAGTGTATGTTTGAGCTTCTAAGCCTTATGAAGGTCAATATCAACGATATAACCGCAAAGGCGCTCTTTACGGGTATTGTCACCGACACGGGCTGTTTTAAGTATTCAAACGTCACCGCGAAAACCCATATGATAGCGGCTCAGCTTTATGAATATAATATCGACGCACCCGAAATTAACCGCGTTATGTTCGACACTAAGTCGAGAAAGCTTTTGGAGCTTGAGCGAATGGTGCTCGACGCTTCGGAATTTCATTTCGACGGGAAATGCATCATTTTGCCTGTCACCGCCGAAATGCAGGAAAAAACGGGCTGCAGCGGCACAGAGCTTGAGGGAATAGCGGTTATTTCCCGCAGTATCGAGGGGGTTGTCGCAGGAATTACACTTAAACAGACCGACGACAACGAATTTAAGGTGTCCTTGCGTACATATCCTCCGCTTGACGCCTCCGAAATTTGCAAAAAACTCGGCGGCGGCGGACATAAGGCGGCGGCGGGAGCTTCTGTTACAGGTAATCTCTCCGAGGTAAAGAAAAAGGTGCTTGACGCCTTAGACGGGTTTATGGAGTGAGCCTATGCAGGGGTTAATACTTCTTGATAAGCCTGAAAATATAACCTCCTTCGGCGCTGTTGCGAGAATAAAGCGTATAGCGAGTGAGAAGCGAGTGGGACATACAGGCACGCTTGATCCTATGGCGACAGGCGTGCTTCCTGTGCTTTTAGGCAGGGCTACAGCGCTGTCAGGGCTTTTGCTCGACGCGGACAAGCGGTATACCGCCGCGGTAAAATTAGGTGTTTTGACCGATACCGACGATATTACTGGAAACATAATTTCAGAAAGTCAGGTCAATATAACAAATGAACGGCTCGGCGGCGCGCTTAAAGC
>CABVAD010000039.1 GCA_902496265.1 uncultured Oscillospiraceae bacterium | reverse complement strand
TTGTATAATATATTGTAACTGCGCAAAAAAACGGTTACGCAGTATTTTGAAATGAGGTACTCGAATTATGGTTAAAGCTGTTGTAGGCGCCAACTGGGGCGACGAGGGCAAGGGTAAAATCACCGATATGCTCGCGGGAAATGCTGATATTGTCGTCCGTTTTCAGGGCGGTGCGAACGCGGGTCACACAATCAAAAACAAATACGGAAAATTCGCACTCCACACTCTGCCGTCGGGAGTTTTTAACGAGGGCGTAATTAACTGTATAGGAAACGGCGTCGCGCTTGACGTTGACAAGCTTTTAAAGGAATACAACGGCGTTATCGAAAAGGGCGTTCCCGCCCCGCGCCTTATGGTGTCCGAGCGCTGTCAGATGGTTATGCCCTATCACGTTCTTTTTGACGTTTATGAGGAGGAAAGGCTCGGCAAGGCAAGCTTCGGCTCAACAAAATCGGGCATCGCCCCCTTTTATTCGGATAAATACGCTAAAATCGGCTTTCAGGTATGCGAGCTGTTTGATGAAAAGGCGCTTCGCGAAAAGCTTACCCGCGTTTTAGAGGTCAAGAACATATTAATTGAAAATCTCTATCATAAAGAGCCGCTTTCGGTCGATGAGATTTTCACGAAAATGATGGAATGGAAAAAGGGTATCGAGCCCTTTGTTGGCGACGTAAGAAAGCTTGTCTACGAGGCGGACAAGGCTGGTAAAACCGTTCTGCTTGAAGGGCAATTAGGCACGCTTAAGGACACCGA
The DNA here is from genome assembly GCA_902496265.1 of uncultured Oscillospiraceae bacterium. GTDB lineage: Bacteria > Bacillota > Clostridia > Oscillospirales > Acutalibacteraceae > UBA737. Next base: position 8,115 of record CABVAD010000039.1, on the reverse strand, counting down.
CCACGGCATTTACCCGATGGTCACCTCCTCAAACACAATCGCGGGCTACGGCGCTGTCGGCGCGGGAGTTCCCCCCTATGCGATAAAGGAAATTTACACGGTTATTAAGGCGTATTCCTCGGCTGTCGGCGCGGGAGCGTTTGTCAGCGAGATTTTCGGTGACGAGGCTAAGGCTATGCGCGACCACGGCGGCGACGGCGGCGAATACGGCGCTACAACGGGCAGACCCCGCAGAATGGGTTGGTTTGACTGCGTTGCCACACGCTACGGCTGTGAGGTACAGGGCACAACCCACGCGGTGCTGACGGTTGTCGACGCGCTTTCCTATCTTGACGAGATTAAAGTCTGCGTCGGCTACGAGATTGACGGCAAGGTTACAAAGGACTTCCCCGTTACAGGACTGCTCGAAAAGGCAAAGCCCGTTTTGGTAAGCCTCCCGGGCTGGAAATGCGATATTACGGGAATTAAGAATTACGCCGACCTGCCCGAAAACTGCAGAGCTTACATTGAATTTATTGAGAAAGAAATCGGCTTTAAGATTGTAATGGTAAGCAACGGTCCTGCCCGCGAAAACATTATTATTAAAAACTGATGAACGGAGAGAAAAATGAATTTTACTCCTATTGACGGCAGCGGTCTTGTCGACGGCTTCTGTCTTATAAAAAGCATAGACCAAAAGACCTCCTCAAAGGGCGATACATATCTTGATATGACCCTTTCGGACTCGGACGGCGAGATTAACGCCAAGCTCTGGCGCTACAATAAGGCAACCCACGGCGAATACGGCATAAACGACCTTATAAAAATCCGCGGGCTTATCACCCAGTACAACGGTGCGGATCAGCTTAAGATTGAAAAGATCAGACCCGTTTCGCCCGAAGACGGCGTAAATGTCTCGGATTTTGTAAAATCGGCGGATTATTCGGGCGAGCAGATGTTCGGCGAGCTTATAGGAATAGCCGACGGCTTTTCGGACGGGGATTTAAAAAGAATTGTAACCGCCGTGCTCGACGACAACCGCCTTGCCCTGCTTTATTGGCCCGCGGCGTTCAAGCTTCACCACGCGGTGCGCGGCGGACTGCTTCTGCACACCCTTTCCATTGTGCGCCTTGCCGAGGGAGTTTGCAAGGTTTACCCCTTTGTTGACCGCGAGCTGTTAATTTCGGGCGCAATACTGCACGACATTGCAAAGCTTTCCGAATTTAAGGTTGCCGATACGGGCATAGCCACGGGCTATTCGGCAGAGGGCAACCTGTTAGGACACCTTGCGATGGGCGCTATGGTAATTGATAAGTACGCCGAAAAGCTTAATATAAACCCAAAAACCGCAATGCTGCTTGAGCATATGGTGCTTTCCCACCACGGCGAGCCCGAGTTCGGCGCGGCGGTGAGACCTATGTTTATCGAAGCCGAGCTTTTAAGCGAGCTTGACCTTATGGATTCGCGTATTTACGAGATGCGCGAGGCGGTATCCGCCGCCCCCGCCGAGGACTTTTCCGCAAGGGTATGGGCTATGGACAACCGCAAGCTTTACAACCACACAAGAACAGATTTGAATAAAAAAACAGAATTATTCTGATAATAAAAAAGAAAGGTGATTTAAAATGAAAATTACAAAGGATATGCTTATCGGCGAGGTACTTGATATTGACTCAAGCGCCGCCGAATACTTTTTTGAGATTGGTATGCATTGCTTAGGCTGTCCTGCTTCACGGGGTGAGAGCATTGAGCAGGCCTGCGAGGTTCACGGAACAGACTGTGACGAGCTTGTTGAAAAGCTCAACCGTCATTTTGAAAACAAATAATGGCTTTAAGCCGAAGACTTGAATTAATAGCTTCCCTTGTGCCGAAAGGCGCAAGGGTTTGCGATGTAGGCACAGACCACGCCCGACTACCGATTTTTTTAATTGAAGAGAAAAAAGCCGAGCGCGTAATTGCAACCGATATTCGTCCTCTGCCGCTTGAAAACGCGAAAAAGAACGTCGCGGCTTCGGGAGTTAAGGGAATAGAATTACGCCTTTGCGACGGGCTCTCGGCTGTGAAAAAGGAAGAGACCGACGCGGTTATCATAGCGGGGATAGGCGGCGAGGTAATTTCGGGTATTATTTCCCGCGCAAACCAACTTAAGGAGCCCCCCTTTCCCCTGCTGATTTTACAGCCTACCACCTCTCCCGAAATTTTAAGGCGGTATCTTTATGATAACGGCTTCCGTATTAAAACCGAAACCGCTCTTAAAGAAAACGGAAAGCTGTATTCGGTTATGACGGCTTTTTTTACGGGCAAGCAGACTGAAATGCCCGAGTATTTTTACTACGCGGGAAAGGTTGACCCTGAAACCGAGGCCGGCTTTTTATACATACAAAAGCAGTACCGACGGCTGAAGGACTGTGCCGACGCGCTGAAAAGCATACCCGAAAAGCAGGCGGAGCATTTACATTATAAAAAGCTTTCCGATTCTATAAAAAAGCTTTTGGAAACAAACAAGGAATAAAGCAATGGCATTTGACGGCGGATTTTTACACCGAATAACAGATGAGCTTAATACTGCTGCCGACTCTCACGTTGACAAAATATACCAGCCCTCAAAAGATGAGCTGGTGCTTTTGTTGCGCAAAAAAAGCTTTGCAAAAAGACTTTTAATCTGCACAAAAGCAGGCGCGGCGCGTATTCAGTTCACCGAAAACAAATATGAAAATCCCGTTTCTCCGCCGATGTTCTGTATGCTTATCAGAAAATATCTCTCCGCCGCGCGGCTTATTAAAATAACCCAGCCCGCGCTCGAACGGATTGCCGAGCTTACATTTTCTTATTCAAATGAAATGGGCGATATTTCGGAAATACGCCTGATTGCCGAATTTATCGGTAATAAAACCAATATTCTGCTTGTCGGCGCGGACGGAAGAATTATAGACTGTCTTCGCAAAAGCGATCCCGAAACCGCCGACCGCTTACTCCTGCCCGGAGCAGACTACGAATACCCCGCCAAACAAGACAAGCTTAATCCTTTAACGGCGGGAATAAGCGAAATATGCGCGGCGGCAGACGCTCACGGGGGCGAGACCGCAAAAGCCCTGCTTGAAAGCCTTGACGGTTTTTCGCCGCTTGTCTGCAGGGAGGCGGCTTACAAGGCGGAGGTCACGGGAAGCCTTCCCTCCTCTCTCGAAAACATTGTGTCCGATTTAAAAACAGGCGGTACGCCGCTTATGCTTATAAAGGCAGACGGCGCTCCCTATGATTTTTCGTATACCGACATTTCCCAGTACGCGGGCGAGTTTATAAAGAAAAGCTTTGAAAGCTATTCGTCTCTTTTAGACGCCTTTTATACCGCGCGGGAAAACTCTGAGCGGATAAAAAAAGCGGCTTCGGATATTATAAAGCTTGTAACAAATCTTCGCGCGCGTACCCAAAGAAAGCTGGCAATTCGGCTTCACGACCTTAAAAAATGCGAGAACCGCGAGACCTTAAGGATTTACGGCGAGCTGTTAAAGGCTAATTTGTACCGAATAGAAAACGGCGCCTCCTTTGCGGAGGTTGAAAACTATTACGACGATATGAAGCCCCTGCGAATCCCCTTAAATCCCGCCCTTTCCCCGCAGAAAAACGCGGCGAAATATTTTAAGGATTATAAAAAAACCTATACCGCCGAGCAGACCCTCACCTCGCTTACAAAAAGGGATGAGGAGGAGCTAAGGTATTTTGATTCGGTGCTTGACAGTATAGAGCGCAGCGAAGCCCTTTCGGAAATTTCCGAAATCAGAGAGGAGCTGACCCTTGCGGGCTATATAAAGCAAAACGGCGCACGCAAAAGGAAAACCGCCGCCGTTCCTCAATTTAAGGAATATACTTCGGACGAGGGCTATAAAATACTTGTCGGAAAAAATAACCGTCAGAACGACTATTTAACAACCGTGCTTGCCGCAAAAAACGATTTGTGGTTTCACGTCAAAAATATCCCCGGCTCGCACGTTATAGTTATGTGCCGCGGCGGCGAGGTAAGCGACGCCACCGTAATGAGAGCGGCGGCTTTGGCGGCGGCAAACTCAAAGGCGGCGGGGTCTTCACAGGTTCCCGTTGATTATACGCCTGTAAAATTTGTAAAAAAACCAAACGGGGCAAAGCCGGGAATGGTTATCTATACAACAAATAAAACCGTCTTTGTCAAACCGTCTTTACCGGATTAATTAAGGAGGTCTCGGCGTGAAAATCGGAGTATCAACCTCTTGCTTCTACCCTCTTGAAACCGAGGTTTCGCTTGAAAATCTCGGCAAAGCGGGAATCCGTCACACGGAAATCTTTTTTAACGCTCTAAGCGAGCTAAAGCAAAGCTTTGTCGATATGCTCCTTGACATTCAGAATGAATATGGGATAACGGTCTCCTCTGTTCACCCGACAATGTCGCTTGCGGAGTCCTTTATGATATTCTCAAACTATGACCGCAGGTACAGAGAAGCGGAGGATCAGTACCGAAGATATTCCGAAATCGCGGCAAGCTTAGGCGCTGAGTACATTATTATGCACGGCGGAAAGCCTAACGGTATACTCACCGACGAGGAATACTGCGAGCGTTATATGCGTCTTAAGGAAATCACCCGCGAGCACGGAGCTACTATTCTGCAGGAAAATGTCGTACGCCACCGTGCGGGAGAAATTGAATTTTTGCGTTCAATGCGGAATATTTTGGGCGAAGAAGCCGAATTTTGCATAGACCTAAAGCAATCTCTGCGCTGCGGGTATGACCCGTACGACCTTATTGAAGAATTTTCCGACAGCATTAAGCATTATCATATAAGCGACCACAGCCTTTCCTCGGACTGTCTGCTCCCGGGCGACGGCGGCTTTGATTTTAAAAGGCTTTTTACGGTGCTTGGGGAAAAGGGCTATGACGGCTCTTTGATGATTGAGGTTTATAGGGATTGTTACCGCTCATATCAGGATATTTTCAATTCTTTTGTAAAAATCGAAAAATATTATTGCAATGTTGTCGGAAATAAGTTATAATAAGTTGTAATTATTGAAAGGGGTTACTGTGAATACTGTGAATACTGTGAATAACATATCATTAGTAGGAGTACTTAAGCTTGCATTAAGGTATATTCATATTTTGATTGCCGTGGCTTTGGTTTCCTCCGTTCTCGCTTTTTCTTACTGCCATTTTATCGCCTCTCCGCGATATTCTTCAACCGGCTCTATCGTTGTTACCAACGGTGCGATTATCAACGCCACCGAGGTTCAGACCTCGTCCACTACAACCGCTAAAAAGGTCAGCAGCTCGGATATTTCCGCCTCTCTCCAGCTTTCAAACACGATTATCGACATTCTGAACACAAACGACATTTATAAACAGCTTGCTTCGGATCTGGGCGATAAATATACATATTCCGATTTGATGAGCAGAGCGACCGTTAAACGCCGCAATGAAGACACTCTCTTTATTGACGCCACCTTTACCGCCGCTACGCCCGAGGAGGCTCAAACGCTCGTAAACAATTTTTTAAAGCTTGTTCCCGACTACATTCTTAAGTTTATTCCCAATTCCACAGCAGCTGTAACAACTACTGCGGACAAGGCGGTTATGATTTATCCGCAAACCTCTAAAACCACCTTTATCGCGGCAGTCTCCGGCGCATTGCTGTGCTTTGCGGTCATCTATTTACTGCATATCTTCAACACCACAATTAAAAATGAAGACGATGTTAAAACCAACTATAATTTAACCGTTTTGGGAAGTATTCCGGATTTTTCCTCCGCGAACCTTGACAAAAAGCATAAATACTATTCCTATTCAAAGGGAGGAGGCTCTGCAAATGGCAAACAGTAAGAATAATTTTTCTGTTGCTTCCGCGGAAAAAGACAGAGCCGACGTTCAGCCGCTTAAAAAGGTTCCTTTCGCGGTTTCAGAAGCTTACAAGAGCATCCGCACCAATCTTATGTCTGTGTTGCAAAAGGAAAACAGAAAGATTATAGTGATTTCAAGTCCGAACGCGTCAGAGGGCAAATCCACTACCTCAATAAATGTTGCTATTTCGCTTTCTCAAATTAATAAAAAGGTTTTACTTGTAGATACCGATGTCCACCGACCCAGTATTCACAATAAATTAAGGCTTAAAAACGATGACGGTATTATGAATCTCATAAGCGGAGTTTCTTCCTTTGACGAGGCGGTTCAGCATTATAATTCCAAGCTTGACGTTTTAACGACGGGTGCAATACCTCAGAACGCCACGGAAGCATTCAGCGATTATGCCTTTGACGCGCTGCTTTCAGAGTTTGAGGAAAAATATGATTATATCATTCTTGATACCCCGCCTGTAAATCTTTTGTCCGATTCGCTTGTAATCGCTCAAAAATGCGGAGGTATGGCGATTGTTGTCCGTGCGGGAATAACCACTCACGAGGCTCTTCGCCGTGCGATATCAAGTGCAAAGCTGCTTGATATTAACATAATCGGAATTATTTTTAACGGTACCGATTACAGCAAAAACAAATATCATAAAAAATATTACAGCTCTTACTATAACTGATTTTTTCAGTTCAGGCAGGCGAAAGTCAGCCACTACGGGCGGCCGCTGTTTCTTTCACGGCTGTCCGTTTTATTTATTTCGGGAGGAATTTATTATTTTACTTGATATTCATTCGCACATTCTGCCGAATGTTGACGACGGAGCAAAGAATACGGACGAAGCCCTTAAAATTCTTAAAATGATGAAAGCAGACGGAATTACCGACGTTATTGCAACTCCGCATTTTTACCCTGATTCGGACAGTTTAAATGATTTCAAATCGCGAACCGTGGCGGCGTACAACGACCTGTGTGCCGCCGCGGCGGGTAAAAGCCTGCCTAATATTTTGCTCGGCAGCGAGGTTTTGTACTACCGCTATATAGGCACAAGCGATGCCGTAACCGATTTTACCCTTAACGGCTCCCGCTATCTTTTGCTTGAGCTTACCGACGACTGCATTACGGATTCTTTTTTTGAGGATATAACAGATTTAAAAAACAAATCGGGTATAATCCCTATAATCGCCCACATAGAAAGATATTACAGAGCTCCTTCCTTCAAAAAGCTGTTGAAATTCATAAAAAGCGAAAATATACCCGCGCAGGTTAACGCCTCTTCCCTTTTTGCTCCGCGTTTGGGCAAAACCGCCGAAAAGCTTATTAAGAAAGGATATGTGAGCTTTCTTGCGACCGACTCTCATTCTTCCGATAAAAGACCCCCTAAAATGAAGGACGCGCTCGATTATATTTCGGATAAATTAGGCGAGGAATACGCAAAAGAACTTATAAGAAATTCGCAGATTCTATGCGATATAATAACACAAAAGGAAGACTCCTATGACAAGCAAAACGCTGTATATATATGATAAAAACTCGGTCAGGTATATAACCTTTCCGAAGCTCCTAAAATGCGGTGCGGTACGGCATTTGTTTTCCACACGCTTAGGCGGAGTAAGCACAGGGCAGTATTCCTCTATGAATTTAAGCCTTTCCGGCGGAGATAAAAGAGAAAACGTGCTTGAAAACTATAAACGCCTTTGCGGCTGTGCGGGAATTGACATTAATCACCTTGTTTTGAGCCGTCAGACCCACACGAACAATGTTAAAGAGGTCACGGAAAAGGACTGCGGAACGGGTATATTTAAAGCTTCCTTTACAGATGTGGACGGTCTTATAACCGACCGAAAGGGTGTAGCTCTTGTCACCCAATATGCCGATTGCACTCCCCTTTTGTTCTGCGACCCGATAAAAAAAGTAATTGCGACCTCCCACGCGGGCTGGCGCGGCACGGTTAAGGAAATAGGGCGTGTAACGGTTGAAAAAATGGTAAATGAATACGGTTGTAAGGCAAAGGACATTATCGCCGCTATCGGTCCTGCAATCGGCGTTTGCTGTTATGAGGTTGACGACCCCGTTATAGACGGATTTAAGAAAATTCCTTATTTAGAGCTTGATAACATAGTTTTTCCAAAGGAAAACGGAAAATATATGTTAGACCTCAAAGAGGCTAACAGGCAGATACTTGTAAACGCGGGATTAAGCCCCGATAATATTGACGTCGCCGACCTTTGCACCTGCTGCAATCACTCAGAGCTTCACTCCCACCGCGCGACAGG
>CABVAD010000038.1 GCA_902496265.1 uncultured Oscillospiraceae bacterium | reverse complement strand
CCCCTTATTACTACTGTTATTTTTATCTTTTGTTAGGAGGAAAAAATATGATTTTTTCTGTTGAACGCCAAAAGCTGCTCGACGCGGTTTCAAAGCTTCAAAGGGTAGTCGGAGCTAAAACCTCAATGCCTGTGCTTGAGGGTATACTCATTTCCGCAGAGCAGGGAAAGGTAACCCTTATTTCCTATAATCTCGAAATGGGAATGAAAAAGGAAATCTACGCTAAATGCGATGAGGCGGGAGATATTGTACTTAATGCAAGACTGCTTGCCGATATTTTAAGAAGAATGAACGGACTCCAGGTTGAAATTTCCTCGGATTCACGCCTTAACTGCCATATAAAATGCGGCGAGGCAACCTTTGATATTATGGGTATGGCGGCGGAGGATTTTCCCGAAATGCCTTCCGTCGGTAACGGGAAAAACATTGTAATCGACGGAAAAATTCTTTCCGAAATGGTTAAAGGTACCTTTTTTGCCACGGCGCAGAACGAGGGAGCAAAGCCGATTCTTACGGGAATAAATGTCACGATTGAGAACGGAATTATGCAGTTTGTAGCGATTGACGGCTACCGTCTTGCAATAAGAAAACACGGGGTTGACATTTCGGACGGTTTTTCCTTTACTATATCGGGCAGGGCAATCGGCGAGGCGGTAAAGCTTATAGACGAAGAAACCGAAAAGGTCCAGATAAGCGTCGGCGAAAGGCTTATAAGCTTTAACATAAACGGCTATGATTTTATTTCCCGCCTTTTGGAGGGTGAATTTGTAAATTATCAAAAAACAATTCCCGCCGAGCATAAACAGAGGGTTGTTGTAAACACAAGGGAGCTTATAAACACGGTCGAGCGCGTATCGCTTTTAATAAGCGAGTCCTTTTCAACCCCCGTGCGCTGTTATTTTAACGAGCTTAATGTTGTTTTTACCTGCGCTACCTCTATGGGCAGAGCAACCGAAACCTTTAACACAAGGGTTGAGGGCGACAGCTTTGAAATCGGTCTTAACAGCCGCTATCTGCTTGAAGCCTTAAAGGCGGCAGAGACAGAGCAGGTGCAGATACTCTTTAACGGACCTAATAACGGCGTGCTTATAGAACCTTTAGAGGGCGACGATTTTAAATATATGATAATGCCTATGAGGTTGAGATAATGGAATATAAAAGGCTTTCTATAAGGGAGGATTTTATCCGTCTTGACAGCGCTATGAAGCTCGCGGGGCTTGTTTCGACAGGCGGTCACGCAAAGAATGTAATTCAAAACGGAGAGGTTAAGGTAAACGGCGAGATATGCTGTGCCAGGGGTAAAAAGCTTGTTAGGGGCGACAGGGCGGAATTTGACGGAAACGGATTTATAATAGAATGAGAATATTGGGCTTTTCCTGCCGTGATTTCAGAAATCTTCGAAATATAGAAATTAATTCCTTTGACGAAATGAATGTCATCTGCGGCGAAAACGCGCAGGGAAAAACAAACCTTTTAGAGGGAATATGGCTTTTTACGGGGATAAAGAGCTTCAGAGGGGCTAAGGATTCCGCCTTTGTTAAATTCGGCTGTGAAAAGGCGGAGCTTAATATAGAATTTTCAGCAAACGGCATTGAAAATGAGGCTGAAATTCAAATAAAGGAACACAGAACGGCGTTTTTTAATAACAACAGGCTGAAAGCCCCCTCGCAAATGGCGGGAAAATTTAACGCCACGGTCTTTTCGCCTAACGATTTAGGTCTTGTAAAGGACGGTCCTGCGGTAAGAAGAAGATTTCTTGATATTGCGATAGGTCAGCTTTATCCCTCATATATTTCTCTGCTTAAAAGCTATCTTCGCGCGGTGACCCAGAGAAACAGTATAATAAAGGATTACAAATATGACGAAACCCTTTCGGTAATGCTGGACGTTTTTGAAGAGGAAATTGCCTCAAACGGCGCAAAAATTACCGAAATCAGGAAAAAATATATAAACAGGCTGGGAGAATTTCTTCCGCGGGTTTATGAAGGGCTTTCCTCGGGAAGAGAAAGGCTTGAAACCGAATATATTTCCTCTGCGGAAGATGAAAATTTAAGACAATCGCTTTTAGAGTCAAGAAAAACCGATATGTTTAACGGTACAACCTCAATAGGTCCGCACAGGGACGATATAGAGTTTAAAATTAACGGTATTTCGGTAAGAAGCTTCGGCTCTCAGGGTCAGAAAAGGAGCGTTGCCTTAGCCTTAAAGCTTTCGGAGGCGGAGGTAATAAACAAAATAAGCGGCGAATACCCCGTCTTTCTTTTGGACGACGTTATGAGCGAGCTTGACCCCGAACGGCAAAACTACATTTTAAACCACATAAGGGGAATACAGTCCTTTATAACCTGCTGTGACCCGTCAAATGTGGAAAGGCTTAAAAGCGGAAAAATATTTGAAATGAGAAACGGACGGATTATTTAGTGTATATACATTTGGGACAGGGTACAGTGGTGAGAGCAAGTGAGGTTATAGGTATTTTTGACCTTGAAAGCTCGACAGTATCAAAGCACACCCGAAAGTTTTTAAACGGCGCTGAAAAACGCGGAGAGGTTATAACCGTATCCTATGAGCTTCCCAAATCCTTTGCGGTGTGTCAAAAAAAAGGCGAAAAACAAAGGGTTTATATATCACAGTTGGCGTCGTCAACACTGTTTAAAAGGTCAAATTTTTTAGACTTAAAATAAATATTTTTTAAAAGGAACTGATAAGATGAGTAAAGAAACGGCGGCTGTAACGGAAAATTATGACGAAAATTCCATACAGGTCTTAGAGGGACTTGAAGCCGTAAGAAAAAGACCCGGTATGTATATCGGCTCAACAGGTGAGAGGGGACTTCATCACCTTGTGTATGAAATAGTCGATAACTCGATAGACGAGGCGCTGGCAGGCTACTGTGACAAGATTTTGGTTGAAATTCTTGATGACGGCGTTATAAGGGTTACCGATAACGGCCGCGGAATACCTGTCGGCATCCATCCGCAAAAGGGAATACCCACCGTAAGCGTGGTATTTACCATTCTTCACGCGGGCGGTAAGTTCGGCGGCAGCGGATATAAGGTTTCGGGGGGACTTCACGGTGTGGGCGCGTCGGTTGTAAATGCGCTTTCCGAATGGCTTGAGGTTGAGATAAGCGACGGCAGCCATATCTATCTCCAGAGATACGAAAAGGGCAATATCAAAACCGACCTGAAGATTATAGGAAATACCGATAAAACAGGTACAAAGGTCACCTTTAAGCCCGACCCCACTATTTTTACCGACACAACCCGCTACGATTTCGATATTCTTTTAAACAGGCTTCGCGAGCAGGCTTTCCTCAACGCGGGTATCAGAATTGTGCTTATTGATAAGCGCTCGGACGCGGATATCCCCGACCGAGAGGAAGACCTCTGCTTTGAGGGCGGTATTAAATCCTATGTTGAATACCTGCTGGAAAAGAGCAAAAAGGACAGGCTTAATGAAAATATAATATATTTAAACGGCACCTCCGGCGACTCCACGGCTGAAATCGCGCTTTTGTGGAGCACGGGCTACGATACCAAAATTATGTCCTTTGCAAATACCATTCACACGGTGGACGGAGGTACTCACGAAAGCGCCTTCAAAACGAGTCTTGCCAGAGTTATCAATAAATATGCACGTACCTTTAAAATTTTAAAGGACAATGATAACAACCTTAAGAGCGAGGATATTAACGAGGGTCTTGTGGCGGTTGTAAGCGTAAAACTTACCGACGCGCAGTTTGAGTCACAGACCAAGGCAAAGCTCGGCAACACCTCAATCGGCACGCTCGTAAATAACATTGTAGCCGAGAAAATGATGAATTATCTTGAAGACCACCCGAGTGAGGCGAAGATAATTCTTGATAAGTCGATAGCTTCTTCAAATGCCCGTGAGGCGGCACAGAAAGCAAGAGAATTACAGCGCAACAAATCGGGAATAGGCGGTAAAACGAGAATGCCCGAAAAGCTGACCGACTGTATCTCGGACGACCCGACCAAGACCGAAATATTCATAGTCGAGGGAGATTCCGCGGGCGGCTCGGCGGTTGAGGGCAGAAACAGTACCTATCAGGCGATACTTCCGCTTTGGGGTAAAATGCTGAATGTCGAAAAAGCAAGGGTGGATAAGGTTTACGGCAACGATAAGCTGACCCCCGTAATTGTGGCTCTGGGCACGGGAATTGCCGAGAATTTCGATATAACCAAGCTTCGCTACGATAAGGTTGTTATTATGGCGGATGCCGATGTGGACGGATCACATATCAGAACACTTTTGTTAACATTTTTCTTCCGCTATATGCCCGAGCTTATAGAAACAGGTCACGTTTATTTAGCCCAGCCCCCGCTTTACAGGGTCGCAAAGGGCAAGAGATATTTTGACGCCTTTACAGACGAGGAAAAGGACAGATATGTTGCGGAATTAGGCGGCGAGCCTGATGTTCAGCGCTATAAGGGTCTCGGTGAGATGAACCCCGAACAGCTTTGGGAAACCACCCTTGACCCCGAACACAGAACGATGTTAAAGGTAAGTATGTCGGACGCCGAGCTTGCCGACCAAACCTTTACAATGTTAATGGGCGAAGAGGTTGAGCCGCGCAGAAAATTCATTGAAGAAAACGCGGTATTCGCGACAGATCTTGATATTTAAGAGGTAAAGAGATATGGCTAAACAAGAAAATGTATACTGGCCGAGCGACGAGGAGACCAAAATAGTACCTGTCGAAATCGTAGACGAGGTTAAAAACAGTATGCTCCAGTATTCAATGTCGGTGCTGGTAGGACGTGCTATCCCCGATGTGCGGGACGGCTTAAAGCCGGTTCACAGAAGAATACTTTACACAATGTACAAGAACGGACTGACCCCCGACAAGGCATACCGCAAGTGCGCGGACACCGTAGGTTCGGTGCTGGGCTCCTACCACCCCCACGGCGACGCCAGCGTTTACGACGCTATGGTGCGTATGGCTCAGGATTTTTCACTTCGCTATCCCCTTATAGACGGTCACGGAAACTTCGGTAATATCGACGGCTACCCCGCCGCCGCATACAGGTATACCGAGTCGCGAATGAACAGACTCTCCCTCCATATGCTTGACGATATCGAAAAAGAAACCGTTAATATGGTGCCGAACTACGATAACCGTCTTACCGAGCCCGAGGTTCTGCCCGTCCGCTTCCCTCAGCTTTTGGTAAACGGCTCATCGGGTATTGCCGTTGGTATGGCGACCGAAATTCCGCCCCACAATTTGGGCGAGGTTATTGACGGTATGTGCTGTCTTATAGATAATCCGGAAGCCGATTTGCAGGAAATCTGCCAATATATAAAGGGACCCGATTTCCCGACAGGCGGAACAATAATGGGACGTTCCGGAATAAGAGCGGCATACGCTACGGGAAGGGGAAAAATTACCCTTCGCGGCAAGGCGGAAATTGAAGAGACCAAAAACGGCAAATACCGCATTGTTATAACCGAAATTCCCTACAAGATAAGGAAAAAAGACCTTGTTAAGAGCATTTATGACCTTGCCGCGGACAAGCGGATTGAGGGAATTGACGATGTTGTTGACTATTCCTCAAAGCGTGACGGCGGTATAAGAATAATAGTAGACCTTAAAAAGGACGCAAACCCCCAGGTTGTTCTTAACAAGCTTTATAAAAATACCGCGCTTCAGACCACAATCGGCGCGATACTGCTTGCAATAGTAAACGGCAAGCCGCAGATATTAACCCTTAAGGAAATGCTCCGGAACAGCATTGACTTCCAGTGTGAAATAATTCGCCGCCGCACCGAGTACGACAAGCGCAAGGCAGAGGAACGCGCCCACATTTTAGAGGGCTTAAAGGTAGCACTTGACTTTATTGACGAGGTTATTAAAATAATCCGCGCGAGCAAGACTATCCCCGAAAGTAAGGCGGCTTTGACCGAGCGTTTCGGGCTTGACGATATTCAGACCACGGCTATCGTGCAGATGCAGTTAGGAAAGCTTTCGGGTCTCGAAAAGCAGAAAATCCTTGACGAATTGCAGGAAAAGCTCGACTTCATCAAGGAATGTAATGAAATTCTTACAAGTCACGCGAGAATTCTCGATATAATTAAGACAGAGGCGTTAAATCTTCGGGATAAATTCTCGGACGAACGCCGCACCGAGATTACAGATGTCGCGGGCGAGGTTGATATCGAAGACCTTATCCCCGAGGAGCAGTGCGTGCTGACAAAGACCTACAACGGCTTTATAAAGAGACTTCCCGCCGATACCTACAACGTTCAGCACCGCGGCGGCAGGGGCATTACGGGTATGACCACACGCGAGGACGACGCGGTTGAAAATATGTTTGTCTGCTCGTCCCACGATTATATAATGCTTTTCTCAAACCTCGGCAGAATGTACCGCATAAAGGCGTACGAAATTCCCGAGGGCAGCCGTACGGCAAAGGGTATGAATATTATAAATATTCTTCCCCTTATGCCCGACGAAAAAATCACCATTATACTGCCCGCCTCCGAGCTTGACGAGGAGCACTTTATCACAATGGTCACTAAAAAAGGTATAATCAAGCGTACAAGGCTTTCGGAATTCCGCAACACAAGAAAGAGCGGAATTATCGCGATTTCGATTGATGAGGACGACGAGCTGACCTTTGTTAAGATGACAGACGGAAACGATAATCTGCTTATCGCAACCAAAAAGGGTATGGCTATTCAGTTTAATGAAAACGGAGTCCGCGCAATGGGCCGCGGTGCAAGAGGCGTTAAGGCTATAACTATGCGTGAGGACGACGAGGTTGTGGCGATGGAGGTAACCGACGGTAACACAAGGCTTCTGACGATTACCGAAACAGGCTACGGCAGAGTAAGTCCGATAAGCGATTACCGTCTGCAGTCCCGCGGCGGTAAGGGTCTTTTGAACTACCGCGTTGATAAATACGGCGACGTAGCAGGGGTGCTTGAGGTCACCGATAATGACGATATTATAATGATAGCCTCAAACGGCATTTTAATCCGCATTTTCAGCGGCGATATTTCCACCTTTGCCCGTCCCGCCAAGGGCGTTCGCGTAATGCGTGTGGGCGAGGGTGAAAAGGTGCTGTCTGTAGCGGTTACCGAGCATAACGAGGACGAGCCGACCGAGCTTCCCGACGCTCCCGAGGCGGACGCGGGGGTTGCGGAGGATAATCCCCCCGAGGAAGAAGCACCTACCGAAGAATAAAAAGGGTAGCGGAGAGAAAAAGCAGTTGAAAGGGAAGAAAATTATTTATGAATGACCAAGATTTAAATAACGAAACCTTTAGCGGTTTTTCTCCGCAGCAAGAAACACCCGGTGTGAGCAGTACCCCGCCGCCGCGGTATGTCACCTATATTCCCTACGGCTACACCCCTAAAACTTATGAGGAAAAAAAGGGCGTAAAAAAATGCGCCCTTGTAATAGGAATTTCTCTGCTTTTGCTTTTGGGAATAACCTTTTTTTGGGCAACCGCTTATTTGTTTGTAATGAGGGCACTCGGCTTTACGGTGCAAAAAGCGCAGGAAATTGTTTCAGACCCTGCGATTATGCAGGTTTTGCAGATATTGCTGTCAACCCTTATGTTTACAGTACCCTTTATTTTAATTTTCAGGGCAAACAGTCAGCGCATAAGCGATTTAGTTCCGCTTAAAAAGCCTTCGGGAAACAAGACCGCAATGTTTTTTATAGGACTTTCGCTCTGTGCCTTTGCAAATATTGCTAATTCTCTTTGCGGACAGTTCTTTCAAAGTATAGGTATTGATTACAGCGTTGATTACGGCGATAGTCCGAGCGGCATTTTCGGCTTTTTACTTTCCCTGCTCGCTACGGCGGTAGTGCCGCCGCTTGTGGAGGAATTTGCCTGCAGAGGGCTTATTTTGGGAATTCTCCGCAAATACGGCGACGGCTTTGCGGTGCTTGTTTCGGCAATTTTGTTCGGGCTTATGCACGGCAACTTCGACCAGATGCCCTTTGCCTTTATGGTGGGTCTGGTACTCGGATATATAGTTGTTAAAACCGACTCGCTCTGGATTGCGGTTGCGGTACACGCGGCGAACAATTTTATTTCGGTCGGGTTTGAATATTTATTAGCGGGACTCTCGCAAAATTCGCAAAATCTTATTTATTCGCTTTACCTTATGGTCGCTTTAATCGCGGGGGTTATCGCCGCGGTCTCGGTTTCGGGGGAAGACGGCTTTAAATTCGAAAAAAGCAGTACCGAAAGCGGATTAAAACAAAAGGTCAAGTGGTTTTTTACACATCCCGCGATAATAATTTTTGCGGTTCTGTGTATTCTGGAATCTTTACTTTATTTTTAAAAGGGGTTGTAAATTTTGGTAAATTCAGGTGTTTTCAGTCAAATTATTGAAGAAGCGGGTTTAGGCGAGGGAGACCTTATGGTCTTTGCGTCGATTATGTTTGTTTATTTTGCCTTTATCGGTATAATCGTGCTCGCAATGTACCTGCTCGAAGCAATCGGACTTTACGGTATGGCGAAAAAATCGGGATTTTTAAGTCCCTGGCGAAGCTTTATTCCCTTTGCAAACACTTTTCTTTTCGGGAAAATTGCCGAAAAGTACCAAAGACGGGACGGCAAGCCCTCTGCAAAATTCAGCGTGCTGCTGCTTGTGTTTGAAATTTTAACATTGGTTTTTGTCGCTGTGTGTTTGGCATTTACCGTCAGTATGATTTTCGTAATTATAGCTTCATCCGGCGAGTCTGAATTAGGCGCGGAAATCGTTGCACCAATGTTTGCTATGCTTATATCCTGCTTTGTGCTTATGGGTGTGTCGATTGCTTACGCGGTAATGTATTATATCGCGCTTTGGAGAATTTTCGCCGCCTTCGATTATAATAATGCTACCGTTTATTTGGTGCTTTCAATCGTTTTCAGCTTCTTAGGTCCGATTTTCCTCTTTGTTTTAAGGAATAAAGAATCTGTTTTCG
>CABVAD010000037.1 GCA_902496265.1 uncultured Oscillospiraceae bacterium | reverse complement strand
AAAAATCAACCGATAAATGCTATATTTATAATGTGATATTTTTTTAACAGAGGTGTTTTATGTCACAGTTTACGAAGAAGGCGATTATCGACGCGTTTGTGGAGCTTATATCCGAGCGGCCGTTAAGTAAAATCACGGTTAAGGACATTGTTACGCGCTGCGGGGTCAACCGCAACACCTTTTATTACTATTTTGAGGATATTTACGCCCTTATTGACGAGCTGTTTCAGCTCGAAACCGAAAAGGTCATAGGCAATGAGGAGGACTATCAGAGCTGGCAGGAGGCGTTTTACAAGGCGATAGATTTTGTATATAAGAATAAACAGGGGGTTTATCATTTATATAAATCAATAAGCCGCGAACAGGTGGAAAACTATTTAAACCGCGTTTCCTATAATAATATTCTCACCTTCGCAAAGCGGGAAACCGCCGATTTATCGGTGGACGGGGAGGATGTTGAGCTTATCGCGAGTTTTTACGCCCACGCGCTTACGGGGATTGTGCTTGATTGGCTGGGAGACGGTATGCGGGGCAATCCTCGGGAATACATAGAACGGTTAGGCGTGCTTTTGGACGGGAATATCCGCCATTGCTTTTTAAAAAACAGACAAACCGATAAAGATGTCTGAAAATACGACAGTTAAAGACCTATGTGTGAATTTCGCACATAGGTCTTTTTTTGTCGGTGGAAAAGGGCTTTTGTGTGACTATAATGTGATTGTCAGGAGTGAGGAAAATGAAAAGTATAAGAGAGGCAAAATGGTTTTATATAATCTGCTCTGTGCTTACAGCGGCGGCGGGAATATACATTATTATCCGTCCCCACAGCTCGGCAATATTCCTTTGCAGGCTGATGGGCATGCTTGCGGTTATCTGCGGCGCGGCAAAGATATTCGGCTATATATCCTACGATATTTATAACCTTGCGTTTCAGTTTGATTTATCGCTTGGTATATTTGCGATTATCGCAGGACTTGTAATGCTTTTAAGGTCGGAGCATGTTATCGCCTTTTTACCCGTGCTTATCGGGATTTTTATTTTGGTGGACGGAGTCTTTAAGCTGCAGACGACTGTTGACGCCTACCGTTTCGGGCTGTCGGGCTGGTGGCTTATTCTTATAGGCTCTATTATCTGCGCGGTACTCGGAATACTGCTTATAACAGATCCCTTCTACGGGAGCGAAGCGCTGACGGTACTTGTGGGCATAGGCATAGCGGCGGACGGAATACAAAATCTTTTTAACGCCGCATATACCGTAAAAATAATCAAAAATAAAAAGCTTTAACGAAAAGGGGATTATGATGATTAAACTTTCAAAGGCGATAGTAAAGCACAGGGTGCTGATTTTAATTATCGCGGCGGTACTGATTATCCCGTCGGTTATCGGAATGGCAGGCACGCGGATTAACTACGATATGCTAAGCTACCTGCCCGACGATATTGAAACAATCGAGGGGCAGGATATCCTGCTTAAGGATTTCGGCAAGGGCGCCTTTTCCTTTGTAATCGTGGACGGTATGGAGGATAAGGACATATCTAAGCTTAGGGGTAAGCTCGAAAAAATCGACAATGTTGACAGCGTTATCTGGTATGACAGTCTTATGGATATTTCGGTTCCTAAAGAGGTTTTACCCGACGAGATATACAACGCCTTTAACTCGGGAGATTCCACGGTTATGGCGGTATTCTTTAAGACCTCAACCTCGGCGGACGAAACTATGCAGGCAATAAAGGAAATAAGAAAAACCGCGGGCAAGTCCTGCTTTGTAACGGGTATGTCGGCGGTGGTGACCGACCTTAAAGACCTGTGCGAACGCGAAGAGCCGATTTATGTAGGGCTTGCGGTGCTTTTGTGCTGTGCGGCTATGATGCTCTTTATGGACAACTGGATTGTTCCCTTTGTTTTCCTTTTAAGCATTGGCTCGGCTATTCTTTTAAACCTCGGCACTAACTACTTTTTGGGCGAGATTTCCTATATCACAAAGGCGCTTGCGGCGGTACTTCAGCTTGCGGTCACTATGGACTATTCAATATTCCTGTGGCACAGCTACGAGGAACAAAAAGCGCGCTATTCGGGTGACAAACAGCGGGCTATGGCGCACGCGATAAAGGCGACTATAAGCTCGGTTTTCGGAAGCTCCGTTACTACAATAGCCGGCTTTATCGCCCTCTGCTTTATGAGCTATACTTTAGGGCTTGACTTAGGCGTTGTAATGGCTAAGGGTGTGCTTTTAGGTCTTATAGGCTGTATAACAACCCTGCCCGCGCTGATACTTGTTTCCGATAAGCCGCTTGAAAAAACAATGCACAAGCCGCTGATACCGCCGCTTAACGCTCTTACAGGCTTTGTTGTAAAGCGTTCGTGGATATTTATTCTTGTCTTTGCTCTGCTCGTTGTTCCCGCCTCTGTTTGCTACAACAGGGCGAACAAGGAGGTATATTACGATATGACGCAGTCTATCCCCGACGATATGGAATGTGCCATAGCAAATTCAAAGCTAAAGGACGAATTTGCGGTCGGCTCAACACATATGCTCCTTGTCTCGGCTGATACGGACGGCAAGAGCATACGAAATATGATGTCCGAAATGGAGAAGACCGACGGCGTAAAGTATGTTTTAGGGGTTGAGTCGGTTGTCGGCAGTCTGATACCCGAGGAAGTAATACCCGACTCTGTAAAAAATATACTGCAAAGCGAAAATTGGAAGCTGTATATCATCAATTCGGAATATACGACGGCAAGCGACGAGGTAAACGCTCAAATATCAGAGCTTAATAAAATACTCAAGAAATATGACGAGGCAGGTATGCTTATCGGCGAAGCGCCCTGCACTAAGGATATGATTGATATTACAAATCACGATTTTCAGGTTGTAAACGCCATATCTATAGCGGCTATATTTATTATAATTGCCATAGTTTTAAAGAGCGTATCCCTGCCGATAATATTGGTCGCGGTAATAGAGCTTGCAATCTTTATAAACTTAGGAATACCGCATCTTACAGGCACTTCGATGCCCTTTATCGCGCCTATATGCATAAGCACTATTCAGTTAGGCTCTACCGTCGATTACGCGATTCTTATGACCACACGCTATAAGAGAGAGCGTTCCCACGGCGAGGATAAGCGTTCGTCTGTAGCAACGGCGCTTAAAACCTCGATACCGTCTATTACGGTAAGCGCGTTAGGATTTTTCGCGGCAACCTTCGGAGTGGCGGTTTATTCCGATGTTGATCTAATAAGCTCGCTGTGCAACCTTATGGCAAGGGGAGCTATTATAAGTATGTTTTGCGTAATATTCATTTTACCCGCAATGTTTATGCTTTTCGATAAGGTCATTTGCGCTACAAGCATTGGCTTTAAACCCAAAAATAACGGAGGTAATCTTTAAATGAAAACGGGAAAAAAGGATTTAATTAAGGTAATAGCGGTCGCCGCCGCGGGAGTTATAGTGGGAACGGGCGTTACCGCCGCCGCATTCGGCACAGCAAATAAGACAGAGGATACTGAAAACACCTCCGCCGCCTCATCGCAAGCTGCAGAAACAACCGAGCAAAAAAAGCCTTCAAAGGACGAGACTGTGTATGTACTCGCAAACGCTGACGGCTCGGTTAAGAAAATAATAGTAAGCGACTGGATTAAGAATAACGGCGGGAAAACCGTTAGTGACAAAACCGAGCTTTCCGACATTAAAAATGTAAAGGGCGACGAATCCTATGTGATGGATACCGACAATATGCGAGAATGGAATGCGGACGGAAAGGACATTTATTATCAGGGTACAATAAGCAAGACTCTGCCCGTTGACCTTAAGGTCAGCTACGAGCTTGACGGCAAGCCGGTTTCCGCCGAGTCGCTTGCGGGCAAGAGCGGTAAGGTGACAATCCGTTTCGATTATACCAACAATCAGTACAAGAATGTGAGCATTGACGGAAAAAATACTAAAATTTATGTGCCGTTTGTAATGCTTACGGGACTTTTACTTGATAACGATATTTTCACAAATGTTGAAATTTCAAACGGAAAAATAATTAACGACGGTGACCGCATTATTGCCGTAGGCTTTGCACTCCCCGGTATGCAGGAAAACCTTAATTTAAGCCGCGATAAGGTTGATATTCCCGATTTTGTTGAGATTACCGCCGATGTTAATAATTTTGCCCTTGGCAATACGCTTACCGTTGCGGCAAACAGCATTATAAGCGACCTTGATGTTTCAAAGCTTGACAGTGCGGACGACCTGCAGGCCTCTTTGACCGAGCTTTCGTCAGCTATGTCAAAGCTGCTGGACGGTTCCTCCGAACTTTACGGCGGTTTAAGCGAGTTGCTCCTTAAATCAAATGAGCTGATATCGGGTGTTGATAAGCTTGCAAACGGCGCAAGCGCGCTTTCAGACGGTGCATCAGCTCTGTCGGCGGGACTTTCAGAGCTTGTCTCCAACAACGATACTCTAAACGCGGGTGCGAAGCAGGTCTTTGATACTCTGCTTTCTGCCGTTTCGCAGAAGCTTAAGGATAACGGAATCACCGTAGATACCCTTACGGTCGAAAATTATAAAACGGTTATAGGCGGTCTGCTTGAAAATCCGACCGATTCGCAAAAGGCGGAGCTTATAAATATTGCCGACGCCGCGCTTAACGCCAAGCTTTCCGCAATCGGAGTTCCGCAAGATTATTACGGGGCTGTAAAGGTGCTTTTGGCAACCAAATTAAGCTCCGGCGAGACGCAGGAGAGCGCTATGGCGGAAATCGCCGCAATGCTTCAAAACATAAGCGACCCGCAGAACGCGGCGGCAATAGGCGCGGCGGCGGCGACCGCCGAAAGTGAGAACGGAAAGCAGATAATAAACGCCCTTTGCCTTAATTTATCAAAGCAGACCCTTGAGCCTACCGTAAAAGAGGCTGTAACTCAGCTTGACAGCTACAACGAGTTTTATAAGGGCGTGCTTGCCTACACCGCGGGCGCAAAACAGGCGTATGACGGCAGTACAGAGCTTAAGAACGGCGCAAAGGAGCTTGCAGACGGTGCAAACACGCTTAAATCGGGCGCGTCACAGCTTGTAGGCGGCGTACAGCAATTAACCGACGGCTCAAAGCGGTTAGCCGACGGACTTAAGGAGTTTAACGAAAATGGAATAAGCAAGCTTACTTCCCTTGCAGGGGACGATTTAGGCGGTCTTGTTACAAGAATCAAAGCCACCGTCGAGGTCTCACGCGATTACAAAAGCTTTGCGGGAATAGCCGACGATACGGACGGCGATGTTAAATTTATTTACCGCACCGATGAAATAAAGTAATTTTTATTGACAAAACCCGTATGATTGGTTAGTCCTTGGCTATGTTATTAACACAAAAACCGCCAATTCTCGGATGAGAACTGACGGTTTTTGCTTTGATATTATTCATTTTATTATTTATTCCAAACAGCAAAGTTTTTGTTCCGATGTGCAATATCTCAAAATAGCTCGAAATGTTTATCTTTATCGGAAGGATCATATATTTTCCCCGATATCATTTTTTCTTTTTCAGTCAACTTTTATATCTCCTTTTCGTTCATATTTATTATAGTTTACCGCAATGATTCCTCCGGCGACAAACACACCTGCAATCAAATATTTCCACATAAATTGCTCTCTTAAAATTAGGCTGGAGAAAGCAACGCCAAAAACAGGAATAAACGCATTATAAATTGCCACAGTGCTTATAGGATGGTAAGCCAGCAGCGTATTGTAAATACTAAAGCTAATTGCGGAGATAAGGGTTAATGCAATAATGATTACAATTCCCATTAAAGAAAAATTCAGCGATTGCTTGAAGCCAATGCAAAGTCCGGCTATACATAAAATGCCTCCGCCTATGGTCATACTAACTCCGGTTGCAAATATCATATTCATTTTACGGGATACTACTCTGCCTATTATTCCGCCAAAGGCTGCACAAACAGCATTCAGCAAAATCATACCGTCTCCTCGCAAGGATATATTTTCAAACATCATTCTACCGGGTGTTATATTCATAATAACGATTCCCGAAAATCCCAAAATGCATCCGAAGGCTTTATTCCAACTCATTTTATCGTCTGAAAACATTACGCACGACAGGAGAATCAAAAGAAAACTTCCCATTGAATCAATAATTGTGCCACGCGCACTGGGGGTATATCCCAAGCCGACATAAGAACACAAATAGTGCAGCGAGGTATTTACCAGCGCAAAAAGCAACAGCCAACCCCACTCTTTTTTATGTATGTTTTCTTTGTTGTTATGTCTTGCAGTTGATATAAGAAAAACCAAAATGCCGGCAAACAAAAAGCGGATACCCGCAAACAAAATTTTACTACCCAAATCATCCGATGCTATTCCAAATTCTCTATATCCCAATTTGATCAAAGGATAAGCAAGCGCCCACAAAACAGAGCAGGTCAAAGCAAGAGGCGGAAGCCACTTTCTATTTTTCATCACATTATTATGAAATAACATCTTTAAACTCCGATTTCAAAACATCCCTGATTATTTCTTTGTCTATAACAAATTCGGGTGTTCCCATTGAGCCGGGTCCAACCTCATATTTGTCAAAGATAATTACTAAATCACCGTTATCATTCCAATAGAAATTATGGTCTGCACTGACAGCAGCAAAATCTTCGCCGATTTCACTGTCTTTTATCCAATATGAGATATTTTCATCGTTTGCCATTTGCTTTTGCATTTGCTTTTTAATTTCTGCCACAAGACTATCGGAAAATTTATCGGTATTGAACAGGTCGCCAAGCTCGACTATCTTTCCTTGCTTTTTATCAATGTGATAAAAAGCAAAATAAGTATTACTGCTTGCCGCCGTTTCACTTACAGATAATTTGAGCGTAAACCAACGCTCTGTATTCGTTGTCACTTCATAATTAACGTGGATAGAGCCATAGCCATTATTCCCGGTAATTTCAAGGTCTTTATAAAACTGATTTACAAGAGCAGTTGTAAGCTCGCTGACATCTTTGTTTATATAATCAACAGCTTCGCTATCCTCACCCTCTATTTGCGGTACGTCAATATTCATTTCGTGTTTATCGTCAGCATAAAAATAATTACGGATGGTTACCACCCGAACAATATCGCCGATTACGGGAATTTGCTCCAATTCCTGAGCGTATGTCACGCTCACATTAGGCAATAGGAAAAGCATTATAAAAACAAAGCAAGCTGCTGCCGCTGCGATGCGGGGAAATATACGAATTTGTTTTATAACGGGCTTCTTTTCGGGTAAATCGGCGAGCGTTTGTTCTATATGGTTTTTCACAGAATCAGGAATGTCTGTCTGTTCTTCCGCCACTTTGCTTTTTATATATTTATCAAAATCATTCATCCGTTAAAATCCTCCTTCAAAATTTCTCGCAGCATCTTTCGGGCACGGGAAAGCTGCTTTTTTACAGCCACCATATTCGTGCTTGTAATTTGTGCGATTTTTGATACCGAAAGATTTTCATAATAAAACAGTACAACAACAGTACGGTAGGGTTGTTTGAGGCTATTCACAGCATCACGAACTGTAAGCCTTGCAGTTATGTCGTTTTCGGGACTATAATCGGAAATGTCCGGCGTTTCATCCATAGGTATAATTTTTGAGTTTCTGCGAACCGTTTCTACCGCTGTATTGTGAACAATACGCAATATCCACGGCTTAAAAGACTTTTCGTTTTTTAGTGTGTCTAAATTCTTATAGGCTCGATATATGGATTCGCTGATGATTTCCCCTGCATCCGAATCGTTTCTAACAATAGAAAAAGCCAAAGAATACATTGCTTTTTCACAAAGCCGTATATGTTCGCAAAAAGAGTCTTTGTCGGCCAAAATCATTCCTCCCCGATTAGCGAAGCCGTCTGTTTTATAATCCATTCGCCCCACTCTTTATAATATTTAGCATAAAGATGCGTACTGTCCTCCGATTTGTCAGAAGATAGTGCGCCTGTTTTATCATCGAACAGAATATTGGCATCAAGATAAAATTTGCTTTTTCCGTCAGCGAGTTTTGCTAATTCTGCATTTAACCCGTTAATAGCAATATTGTTTACCACCTTATCACTATCCGAACGACTTTTTGAAACGTGCAGATTTGCCTGAATAAAAATAACGGCATTAGGTTGTTTGTCTTTTATTAATTCAATCAATTCACTGTATTTTTCGGCGGTGCTGCTGAATTTGTATCCCACTTCATTGACGCCGAGCATTATATATATTTTACCATACTTTTTGCCGTTCAGCAACTCCGTCAAAGTCACCTTGCCGACATTAGGAACAGAAACAGGCTTTTTATGAATATTGTAAACGCTCATTCCCACCGTACAAAAATAGTCTGCGCCGTCGATACCTGAATACTCCATAAGTCCTACCGTCCTTGAATCACCGATAAATAAAGCATCACCCATATAAGTATTGGTGCTCGGCTTCGATGTGATATTGTCTGTTATAGATGTACTTACTTCGGAACTGTCTTCTGTTTCCGTAGAGCTTATATCTTCCGAAGCGTCCTTAGAAGCCGTTATAATATTGCTTTGTGTTGCAGAACTGCTTTCGATTTTTGTGCCGGAGCCGGCAGACGGGGTTTTCCAAAAGAACATAAACAGTATAACAGCAACAATTATAAAGCATAAGGACAAAAGCGTAACTAAATTTGACTTTTTCATTTTTCTTTACCTCTCAAAATCTGAAATATAAAAACGGATCATCAAAGCCACGGTACATACAATAGACGCTTGCACCGAGTATTACTGCAAGAAGCAAGCCTATAATGACACGGCTTTTAATTCGTTTCAAAATACGAAACGGTAATTTTGTCGAGAACAATATACCTGCGATAAAAAACGGATAATATAAGTTCAAGTATTTTAGGTAGTCATACCGGAATATCGACCATACGCCCTGACCGAAAAACGGAAACAACCGAGTAAAAAACACCCCAAGCTGCCCTATATCATCAATAGCGAATATTGCCCAAGTAATCGGAATCAGTATGAGCATATAAAGGTGGCCTACGACAGGCAT